>NZ_CANCWN010000008.1:0-71018 GCF_947381485.1 Limosilactobacillus avium
TTGAAAATTTTGAAGCTACAATGTCATGCTTTTCTTCCATAAAGAAGACCTCCTTACTGATGATTTCAGTATAGGAGCTCCTGCTGACAATTTATAGACGTGTCGTTATGGTGTGCTTACCAAGGACTTTGCTTCTGGAGAAGGTAATTATGCTACCTGGGCACCAAGTTTCTTGGTTCAAATTAATCCAGATGACACAACAACGGTTCTGGCACGGGCTACTAATCAAGGTGATTGGATCTGGGATGATTCCAGTCGTAATGACAGCATGTTAGGTGTCCTTGACCAGAATGCTGCAAATAGCGCTGCGCTACCTGGTGAATGGGGTAAGCCGGTCGACTGGACAAATATTAACCGGAGTAGTGGCTTAAACCTGAAGCCACACCAGGCAGCTGATGAACCGGGTACTAATAACCCAACGGATAACCCGAGTGATAAGCCAGGCACCAACAACCCAACGGATAACCCGAGCGACAAGCCAGGTACTAATAACCCAACGGATAACCCAAGTGATAAGCCAGGTACTAATAACCCAACGGATAACCCAAGTGATAAGCCAGGTACCAACAATCCAACGGATAACCCAAGTGATAAGCCAGGTACCAACAATCCAACGGATAATCCGAGTGACAAGCCAGGTACCAACAATCCAACGGATAATCCGAGTGATAAGCCGGGTACCAACAATCCAACAGATAACCCAAGTGATAAGCCAGGTAATGTTACCCCAACAGCAGATCAAAATCATCGTGCAGACAATAATGATGGCCATTTACCGCAAACTGGTAATAAGAATGCTGTTGTTGGTTTATACCTTGGTTCATTATTGACAATGTTCGGGCTTGCTGCTTTAGATAAGCGTTACAACAAGTAAATTCAAAGTGACCCCAATTAATAAATAAATTAGTATTAAATATAGCCTTAGAACTAAGAGGCGCGGACCACCAGGATACAGTGGTCCGCGCCTTTTGTATTATTCATCTTCACCAATAATTTTAAAGCCATAGTCGCGAATGTGGTTTTTCAGCAGTTGGATATATTCTTGCCCAAGCTGGCTGATAACGGTGTGCTGGTGGTGGACAATTCCGATGGTAATGGGATCGTCAAGCTTCAAGGGGATGGCAACAATTTTATCGTCATTGAGCTTGCTGCTGATGATTCCGGAACTGATGGTGTAGCCGTTCAGGCCGACCATCAGGTTGAAAATAGTGGCCCGGTCACTAACCTTGATTTCCTTCTTGTGACTCAGGGTTGATTGGATCTCTTCTGAAAAGTAAAAGGAGTTATTATCGCCCTGTTCAAAGGAGAGGTAGGGGAGGTCCGTCAAATCATCAAGCTTAATTGAATGACGCTTGGCGAGGGGGGTATAGCGGCTCAAAAAGACGTGCGGTTGGGCCACAAAGAGCGGGGTGAATATCAAGCCATTTTCCGTGAGTAGTTTATCAATGATGCGGCGGTTGAAATTATTAATATAAAGTACCCCCAGTTCGCTCTTAAAGGTGCGGAGGTCATTAAAAATGTTTTCCGTTTCGGTCTCACGCAGGGTGAACTTGTAGGTTGGTGCGTTGATTTTCTTGAGCAACTCTACGAAGGCATTAACGACAAATGCGTAGTGCTGTGCCGAAACGGCAAAAGACTGGTGAAGGGGTTGCTGCTTTTTAAAGCGGTCATCGAGCAAGTGGACCTGGTCCAGAATCTGCTTGGCATAGTTCATGAATTCGCGCCCGTCAGCAGTCAGCCGGACACCAGCGTTACTCCTTTGCAGAATCGTGATTCCCATCTCTTTTTCAAGATCCTTGATGGCACTGGAGAGGCTCGGCTGGGTAAGGTAAAGCCGTTTGGCGGCCTCATTAATGGACCCCGTCTCAATTACCGCTTCTAAGTATTCTAGTTGCTTAATTCGCATCGGCTCATCTCCTTTTCTAGCATTATAAGTATTTCCTATATCCAGTTCAAATATTTAACAGTTATTCAATAACGATGATCCATGTTAGATTATTAGACAAATAAAAACGAAAGAGATGGATGAATGATGACAGCAACCACAATTATTGGCTTCCCCCGGATTGGCGAGAAGCGCGAACTGAAATTTGCCACTGAAAAGTACTTCAAAAATAAAATCAGCCAAGCCGAACTGCAAGAAACGTCCCGAAAGCTTCGTAAGCACAACTGGGAGCTTCTCGTTCGGGCGGGAATTGACGAAATCCCGAGCAACGACTTTTCTTACTATGACCAGACGCTCGATGCCGCCTTCTTGTTCAATTTGGTTCCCCAAAATGTTCAGGCCCTGCCTTTCTCCCCGTTAGATAAGTACTTCGCCCTCGCCCGGGGTTACCAGGGCAAGGAGGGGAACGTGCTGGCCTGGCCGATGAAGAAGTGGTTCAACACGAACTACCACTACTTGGTTCCACAACTTAACCAGGATACTCAATTTAAGCTAAGCGGTGACAAGATTTTCAAGGAATTTGCAGAGGCTAAAGACCTTGGTATCATTACCCGCCCAGTGCTGGTGGGGCCCTTCACCCTACTAAAATTGAGTGAGTACCAGAACGTTACCGCCGCGGACTTTGTTAACGATGCGGTGGCGGCCTACCAGGCAGTCTTTGA
Organism: Limosilactobacillus avium; assembly: GCF_947381485.1. NCBI lineage: Bacteria > Bacillati > Bacillota > Bacilli > Lactobacillales > Lactobacillaceae > Limosilactobacillus > Limosilactobacillus avium. The sequence goes on from NZ_CANCWN010000008.1 coordinate 2,608, forward strand.
AAGGCTTGCCGCCGCTGGGGCCCAGTGGATTCAACTTGATGAACCATCCCTGGTTAAGGACCTCACCGCGGCAGACCAACAATTATTCAACGACATTTACCGGCCACTGCTGGCTGCTAAGGGTAAATTAAAGGTCCTTTGCCAAACCTACTTTGGAGACGTCCGTGACGTTTATAACGACCTAATAAGCTTACCGTTTGATGGGCTTGGCCTTGATTTCGTAGAGGGAAAGCAAACACGCCAGCTTGTCAGTGGCAACTTCCCAGATGACAAGGTTTTGTTTGCTGGAGTTGTAAACGGGAAAAACATTTGGCGGAATAACTACGCTAAGAGCCTGGCCCGGCTGCAAGAGACCCAGGCCAAGAATATTGTGGTCAACACGTCCTGCTCCCTTCTTCACGTGCCAATCACCGTTGCAAACGAAAACTTTGCACCAGCGGTTAAGGAGCACTTTGCATTTGCCGTGGAGAAACTGGGTGAGCTCAAGGACATTGCCGCAATTTATGGGGGCCAGGCCAAGGAGCAACTCACCGCTAACCAAGCGTTGTTTGCTAAACCGCGGGTTCAAGAAGATGCTGAGCTACACGCTAAAATTGCCAGCTTAAAGGAAGAAGATTTTATTCGCCAGCCTGCCCGTAAGGTTCGGGAGAAAATCCAGAAGAAGGAATTCAACTTGCCACTTTTGCCGACCACCACGATTGGTTCCTTCCCCCAGACCAAGGAAGTCCGGAGTGTTCGACGTCAGTTCCGCCGTCACGAAATCGACCAGGAACAATATGATGACTTTATCAAGGGCAAGATTGATGACTGGTTGAAATGGCAGGAAGAGGTTGGCCTGGACGTCCTGGTTCACGGGGAATTCGAACGTAACGACATGGTGGAGTACTTTGGCCAGCACCTTTCGGGATACCTCTTCTCGAAAAACGCTTGGGTTCAGTCATACGGAACCCGCTGCGTAAAGCCGCCAATTATTTGGGGAGACGTTAAACGTCGTCACCCAATCACCATCAAGTGGTCCAAGTACGCCCAAAGTCAAACCAAGAAACTGGTGAAGGGGATGCTGACGGGACCAGTTACCATTCTTAACTGGTCATTCCCTCGGGAGGATATTAGTCTAAAAGAATCTACCCTTCAGCTGGCATTGGCCATCCAGGGGGAGGTTCTCCACCTCGAAGCCAACGGTATCAAGATTATCCAGATTGACGAGGCGGCCCTCCGTGAGAAGCTACCGTTGCGGAAGTCCGACTGGTATTCAGAATACCTGAATTGGGCAATCCCCGCTTTCCGCCTAGTTCACAGCAAGGTGAAGCCGGAGACCCAGATTCACACCCACATGTGTTACAGCGAGTTTTCCGATATTATCCCGGCAATTGATGCTATGGATGCCGACGTGATTTCTTTTGAGGCTTCGCGCTCAAACTTGGAGATCCTCGACGCACTCAAGAAGCAACACTTTGAAACCGAAGTGGGGCCGGGAGTCTATGATATTCACTCTCCGCGGATTCCGTCCGTTGACGAAGTGGAAGCAACCATCAACCGCATTCTGGCTAAGATTGCCGCGCCCAAAGTATGGATTAACCCCGACTGTGGCCTTAAAACCAGGGGCGTAAAAGAAACTAAGGCCAGCCTGACCAATGTAATTGCGGCCACGCGCGCAGTCCGTCGGCACTTGAAAGAGGAGGGGGATTAGATGACAACTTTATCGTATGAAGTCTTTCCACCGAACTCACAGGTGGGAATTGACCACCTTAGCCAGGTCCTGGCGGAACTGCAGGACCTCGACCCCGCCTTCATTAGCGTCACTTGCAGCAGTAAAACAAGCCAGCTTGCCAAGGAGACGGTCAAGGTCGCGGACTATGTGCAAAATCAGTGCCAGGTGCCCGCAATGGCCCACCTACCGGCCTGGTACCTTAGCAAAGCGGATGTGGACCGGATCCTGGAGCAACTGCGGGCTTACCACGTTAACCGGGTGCTGGTTTTACGGGGGGATGAACGTCCTAACCTACAGAAAAAGAACGATTTTACCCATGCCAGTGACCTAATTGCCTATATCCGCCAAAATTACCCGGACTTTCAAATTACGGGAGCCTGCTACCCTGAAAAACACCCCGAATCGTTAAACATGGTTGATGAAATTCAGCATTTGCGATTAAAGGTGGCCGCAGGGTGTGACCAGATAATTACCCAACTTTTTCTGGATAATCAGTGCTTTTATCGCTTTCGTGAACTATGTGCTGTCGCAGGGATTGAGGTGCCCATCATTGCTGGAGTTATGCCGATTGTAAACGAGCGGCAAGCCAACCGCATCTTACGAACCAGCGCGGTGGCGGTACCGGAAAAGTTTAAAAACATTCTGGCAAAATACCGGGACCACCCTCAGGCCTTAAAGCAAGCGGGAATTACTTACGCAATTGATCAGATTGTCGACCTGGTGACCAATGACGTTGCCGGGGTTCACCTCTACACGATGAATCAGGCGGACACCGCCCGGCAGATTAAGCAAAATATTGGTTCCCTTTTCCAAGTACAGTGTGAGGGGGCGAAGTGATGATCATTGATGGTCGAAAAATTGCCCGGGAAATAAATGCAAAGAGCAAGCAACGGGTAGCGACGTTAAAAGCACGCCAGGTCACACCGGGAATTGCGGTTATCCTTGTTGGCAATGACCCCGCCAGCAGGATTTACACTCGCACCAAGCACCGTCTTGCCCAAAAGCTCGGCATTGCCTCAACCCTGTACCATTTCCCAGCGGACGTTGACCAGGCAACGGTTCTCCGGCAGGTCCGTCGGTTAAACCAGGATGACCAGGTTGATGCAATCCTGGTCCAGGAACCCTTACCAGGGCAGTTAAATAATGAAGAGATTGTCAACGCAATTGACCCCGCCAAGGACGTGGATGGATTGCACCCACTTAATCTGGGACGCCTGTTCGCTAAGCAAGGGGGACATTACCCGGTGGCCTGCACCCCACGAGGAATCATGGACTTGCTTGACCGCTACCAGGTTCCTTTAGAAGGCGCGAACGTGGTGATCGTGGGGAGGAGCCTCCTGGTGGGAAAACCCATGCTGGCACTGTTAAATAACCGGAATGCCACCGTCACTTTTGTTGGCCGCCACACTAAGAACCGGTCAGAACTGACGAGACAAGCCGATATACTGATTGTCGCAGCTGGTGTGCCCAGTTTGATTAAAGCTTCTGATATCAAGGTGGGGTCGACGGTGATTGACGTGGGCATCAATCGCTTGTCATCCGGAAAGTTGGTGGGGGATGTTGATTATATTAGTGTCCTTCCTAAGGCCCGGCTTATTACGCCCGTACCTGGTGGCGTGGGCCCGATGACGGTGGCCGCTTTGATGAGCCAGGCGATTGACCTTGCCGAGTGGCGGCGAGCAGCAGGGCAGTATTTAGTGGGATAAAATTGTAATAAGTAGAGACTGGGAGAAAGTGCTTTCTCGCCAGCCTCTTTTTTGATAGGGGAGTATAATCAAGTGGGAAGGGGGAAGTCGCAACAATGACGGGACTGGCATTCATAATCGTATTAATTGTAATTGGCTTCTTTTCCGGGGTCGTAGCGTCTGCGGCTGGACTAGCCTCATTGGTCTGCTATCCGGGACTAATTGCCGTGGGCCTATCCCCAGTAGCAGCTAACGTGACCGGGACTTTTGCGATGGTTTTCTCCGGAATCGGCGCGGTAGCCTCATCGCGCGGTGAGCTGCGGGACCACTGGGGTGAGGTCCTCAAGGTAACGCCGCTAACCTTAGCTGGCTGCATTGTTGGGGCCCTTATGCTCTTCACTTTTCCGGAAAAGGACTTTGCCCTGATTGCCCCCTTCTTTATCCTCCTGTCGGCGGTACTCGTTCTTTTGCCACGGCGGACAAACCACCTGAGCGGTGACCACCGTTCGTGGCAAACCGTGGTTGCCTGGTGCGCAATCTTTTTTGTTGGCTTGTATTCGGGATACTTTGGTGCCGCATCGGGGGTCCTGATGTTGGCCATCCTTAACGTGATCTCCGGGGCACCGTTTAAGGAGTACAACGCGATTAAGAACCTGGTAATGGCCTTTGCCAACCTGGTTTCAATGGTGGTTTACGCCCTCAAGACGACTATTTTGTGGGCGGATATTGTTCCTTTAGCCGTCGGTTTCTTGATGGGGGGCTACCTGGGACCCAAGATTGTCCGCCGGGTTCAGCAAGGGGTAATGAAGTCGGTCGTGGCCCTTGGCGCCATTGTCTTATCCGGCTGGCTATTTTACCGGGCCGTTTAGGCGAGAAAATTTTTATTCAGCCATCCCTTGACGGTGGGAAAGGGTTGCGATATAATTTAAGCATTGGTTGTTTTTAACAACGTTATTCCGGCATAGCTCAGTTGGTAGAGCACCTGACTGTTAATCAGGTTGTCGTCAGTTCGAGTCTGACTGCCGGAGCTATATTAAGAACCTGCTTTTTGGCGGGTTCTTTTTCTTTTCTAAAGAAAATTATTTTAAAATCATAAGAACTGCTTCCTTATTCTTAATAATATTAAGCAAACGGTGGAAAGTAGTTTATATTTTAAATGATTTATTAAAAAAGTTCCGTCGAATTCCCACAAACAAGGCCTTTTTCTCATTAAAAACTCAGATTTTGATTGACGACTTCCAGGGACACGTATATAATTAATATATTCTGAATTTTTAAAAATAAATTTTAATCTTTTGGAATGAGTATGTAATTTGATCTTATTTATATTGATTTTGGAGGAATAGTATGAGTAAAGAGAGAAATGTGGATACCGCCTTCTTTGGGCAACCACGGGGGCTATCCACGCTGTTCTTCACCGAAATGTGGGAACGGTTTAGTTACTACGGGATGCGGGCCATCCTGCTGTTCTACATGTACTATGCGGTAACTAAGGGTGGTCTGGGCATGGACCAGGCCACGGCCGCTTCAATCATGTCAATCTACGGATCACTGGTTTACCTTTCCGGGGTTGTCGGTGGCTGGTTATCAGACCGTGTTTGGGGACCACGGCGGACAGTTTTCATCGGTGGTGTCCTGATTATGTTCGGGCACATCGCCCTGTCACTGCCGTTTGGGATCTCAGCACTGTACGTTTCAATCGCCTTGATCGTGATTGGGACCGGTTTACTGAAGCCTAACGTTTCCGAAATGGTCGGGGGCCTGTACAGTGCTGAAGACCGGCGTCGTGACTCTGGTTTCAGTATGTTCGTCTTCGGGATTAACCTGGGGGCTGCGGTTGCTCCATGGGCTGTTCCGTGGGCCGCAAACGGCTTTGGCATGAACCTCTTCCATGGCGAAATGAACTTCCATGCCGGGTTCTCACTGGCTGCAATTGGGATGTTCTTTGGCCTGATTCAATACGTCATCGGTGGTCGGAAGTACTTATCTAAGGATAGTCTTTACCCCGACGACCCAATCGAAAAGGACGACCTGCGTCCGGTCCTGATCTGGACGTTGGTTGGGGTGGTAGCCTTGGTAATTATCCTGGGTCTCTTGGCCGCCCTTGGTCAACTGAACATCACTAACATCATCACGTTGATCACGATTATCGCCATTGCACTGCCAATCTACTACTTCGTAATGATGCTGAACTCCAAGAAGGTAACGAAAGAAGAGCACTCCCGGGTATTAGCCTACATCCCGCTGTTCATCGCTGCCGTTATCTTCTGGGCAATTGAAGAATCTGGTTCAGTTGTTTTGGCCCTCTTTGCCGAACAACGGACCATCTTACACATTGGTGGCTGGCATTTTGCCGCTGCTAACTTCCAGACGCTGAACCCCCTGTTCATCATGATCCTGACGCCGGTCTTTGTTACCCTTTGGGACCACTGGAAGAACCAACCAAGTGCTCCTGGTAAGTTTGCTGCCGGGTTGGTATTCGCTGGTTTGTCTTACGCCTTCATGGCCCTGCCAGCCCTGATCCACGGTACGACTGCCGGACGGGTTTCCCCATTCTGGCTGGTCGGCTCCTGGTTTATTGTTGAAATTGGTGAAATGCTGATCTCGCCAATTGGCCTGGCCGTTACGACCCGGTTAGCACCAAAGGCCTTTAAGTCCCAGATGATGAGTATGTGGTTCCTGGCCGATGCTGCTGCCCAAGCGGTTAACGCCCAGATTGTTAAGTTCTACTCATCCTCAACGGAAGTTCCATACTTCCTGACCATTGGTTTGGTAAGTATCGTCTTCGGGATTATCCTGATGTTCTTCGTTAAGAAGATCCACCGTCTGATGGGCGGGGTTGACTAAGTTAAATAGAAATCAAAATGAGAACTAATGCCGGAGAGTGTTGGTTCTCATTTTCTTTTCCAGAGAAATTTAAAAAAGGTCTTGCATTTGATAGCAAGATTAGGTATTATAATAAACGTTGATTGATTACCAATCAGTTTAACGTTGATGGAGGAGTAGCGAAGTCTGGTTAAACGCGACGGTCTGTAAAACCGTTCCTTCGGGTTCGGTGGTTCGAATCCACTCTCCTCCACTTTTTATTATTGGGCTATAGCCAAGCGGTAAGGCAACGGTTTTTGGTACCGTCATGCGCTGGTTCGAATCCAGCTAGCCCAACTGTTTATGAGGACTGGAGAAAAGCTTCTGTTTTTCTTCGGTCCTTTTAGTTTGCAAAGGAGAGATCTTAAGATGCCAAAACAGGGGCACTTTGCCAAATCAACACGGGTTAAGCAGCTAAATAACTTTAAGGCTAAACGCCACGCGAGCGGGGCAACCATCGCTGATGACCAGCTGACGGACTTTCTAGTGGTGCGCTTTGCATTAACGGCCAAGAAGCGGGTTCCCAAGGTTGCTCAGGAAAGCACCCAGCGCTTCCTGATTGAAATTGGTGGGGCCCTGATTGGTGAAAACGGAGACCTTAGTAAAATTGTCCCTGCCCGGCTTAAGAAAGTAAATGCCCAGGTTCCCTGGCAATTCTTTAAGCAAATCGTGGATAATTGGGCCTTGTTACAGAAGTTCCTGGTAAAGGAGGTCCCCGCGGTACCACTGACCAAGCAGTTATTGGTCAAAAATCAGCTTACAACGGCCGAGCTAGGAAGGGCGGTTGCTCAACTCCTGGCTCAAAAAGTTGCTGCCATAAGTCTGGTGAACCAACACCAGTCAGCTGGTGCTAAGCAAAAACAACTGGCCCAGATGCTAATGACGACCATTTGCCCCGCTGGCCACTTAGACTGGGCGAAAGTCAAAGCACTCCTCGGACCACTGCCGTACACACCGGACCCGGCTTTAGACCAGCCGACCCGGGAATGGCTGACCCAACTGAGCCAGCAAAAATGATATTGACGGCAGGAAAGAAAATCTGGTATAACTAACAATGTTATTTAGTGGCTGTGGCGGAGCAATCGCCATGGCCTTTTTATTTTTAGGGGGCGAAAACTTGAATCAGAATAAACATAACCACATCTATTTAGCAATTATTTCTCTGGCACTCTTAACGTTTATCGGCATTTTAAACGAAACTTCAATGAACGTTACCTACCCAAAGCTGTCCCGGCAGTTTGCGGTCTCTTTGGATACCATCCAGTGGATCACAACCGGCTACCTTTTGATGGTGACGGTGACGATGGGGACGACGGCCTACCTGCTTCGGCAGTTTAAGGCCAAGCACCTCCAGCTGGCGGCTGTCTTGGCCTTCACTTTTGGTGACTTGCTGTGCGCCATGGCCCTGAATTTCCCAATGCTGCTGGTGGGGCGGCTCATCCAGGCAATGGCCACGGGGTTATCCACCCCAATCTTGTTCCACCTTATCTTTACGGAAATTCCCCGTGCCCGTCTCGGTGCGACGACGGGCTTTGCCGGGATGGTGATCTCGTTTGCTCCGGCACTAGGCCCAACGTACGGTGGGTGGATCTCAGAAGTCACTTCCTGGCGGCTGATCTTCTGGCTCTTGCTACCTTTTGTCCTGGTAAGTCTGGTCCTTGTTCAGTGCTTTATTCGCAATACACCGTTAGGAAACACGAAGCGCTTTAGCTACGGTAGCTTGATCAGTTTAGCCGTGGCCCTCTTCTCATTTGTTTATGCCTTTTCGACGATTGGCCGGGCCGGGATTGGCTGGCCGCTGGCGGCCTGGTTAGTGGTTGCAGTCATCGCTTTAGCCGTCTTTATCTACATCAATAACCATGGGGAATCACAGCTCTTTGATTTACGGGTCTTTCGGGTAAAGCCGCTCCGCCTGTCGACTTTGACCTACTTTAGTCTGCAGTTCATCAATATCGGGATTTCATTGGTAATTCCCCTGTATGCCCAGTATGTCCTGGGAGCATCATCCACGATTGCTGGCCTGGTCCTGCTACCAGGGTCGGTATGTGGGGCCTTCATTGCACCCTTTGCCGGTCGTCTGGCAGATAACCAGGGCTTTGCCAAACCGGTAACCTTTGGGGGCGCCCTCCTCGTGATTGGGGCCGCTTGCTTCGCATTCCTCCAGGCCCAGCTAACACCATTTTTGATCATGGCCTTCTTCCTGGTTTTGCGGATTGGCTTTAACTTTGCCTTCGGGAATACGATTTCCAACGCCACGGTCTTAGTGGATGCCCGCAACAGTGCTGACGTTAATTCGATCTTCAACATGGTCCAGCAGTTTGCCGGTTCCCTGGGGACGGTCTTCTTGGCCGCCGTCTTGGCCGTTTTCCAGAACAACGGGACGGGAAGCTTGGCCAGTCGGACCTATGCCGGGGGCCGGGTGGACTACATCTTCCTGACGGTTCTGGCGGCGGTTGTCCTTTGTGCAATCATTGTTAACTACCGCCTGCAAAAGCAGGGAAAAAGTATGGTAAAATAGGAGCTTGGATAATAAGACTAGTTTATGAAGAGGGAGTGAGATAAAGTGAGCGAACAACCATTTGTTCCGCTGATTTTAGGAAGCGACTTTAACGCTTACGGGATGGCCCGGTCAATGTATGAAAAGTATGGGGTGAAGTCACACCTGTATGCCCGAGCAGAGCTGGCACCGACCCGGTTCTCAAAGATCGTTGACCTGCACTTTAACCCGGATCTGCAGAAGCCGGAAGTATTTACTAAGACCCTGATCGGGGCCGCAAAGCAGTACATTGCCCAGGGGAAGAAGGTTGTCCTGATCAGCTGTGGGGATGACTACACCGAGTTAGTCAGCAAGAACCGCAGTGAACTTTCTAAGTACATGGCCTGCCCATACGCCGACTACGAGTCCGTTGCCAAGCTGACTAATAAGGAAGAATTCTACAATGTCTGTGAGCAATACGGCCTGCCATACCCGAAGACCGATATCCTGACTCCCGAGACGGACTACAAGAACTACCAGTCGCCGTTTGAGTTCCCGGTTGCCCTCAAGGCTGCTGATGCAGTGCAGTGGCATAAGGGGAACTTTGCCGGTTACGAAAAGGCCTACATCATTAACGACGCCGCCCGCCTGGCGGAGGTTTTAGAAACAATCTACGAACACAGCCCATACAAGGGGGACCTGATTTTACAGGAGTTTATTCCTGGTGACGACAGCAACATGCGGACAATCAACTGCTACGTGGGTAAGGACCACCAAGTGAAGTTGATGAGCCTGGGGCACCCCCTGCTGGAGGAATGTGAACCCTCTAATGTTGGTAATTATGTCGCCATCATGCCGGCCTATGACGAAAAAATCTACCAAAACATCAAGCACTTCTTGGAGCAAGTGGGCTTCACTGGCTTCGTAAACTTCGACTTGAAGTATGACCGCCGCGATGGTCAGTTTAAGGTTTTTGATCTAAACCCACGGCAGGGACGGAGTAGCTTCTTCGTTTCCCTAAATGACCACCAGCTGGCAACGTTCCCGGTTGAAGATTACGTATTTGATACACTGAAGGATGCCAAGACAATTTACGCCAACCAGGATCCAAAGAAGTACAAGCTGTGGCTTGGTGTTTCCAAGAAGACCTTCCTGCAATACGCCAAGAATAATGAGATTAAAAAGCAGGCAGAAAAGCTGATTAAAGAAGGCCGTTATGGGACCACTTACCACTACGCCAAGGATATGAACCTGATGCGGTGGATTCTCGAAAAGCGGATCAACGCCGTTTCACAAAAGAACTTTGCCAAGTACTTTGTTGAAAAGAAATAGGTAGTATTAAAGGAAGCTGAGAAGTTATTTCGCCCGGCTTCCTTTTTATAAACGGGCAAGGAAACACGTTCTTTTAAGGACGTGATGAATTGCCTATTTTTTAATCGAACATACGTTTCAGAGTATGATATAATGTCTTTAACAGAGAATGGTGTTCAGATATTAATTAGCTTTGTTGACTGGCCAATGATGAAAGATTGTGGTGAAAATGGCACAAGTTATAAAGGGGATCAAACTTCGCCTATATCCCAATGCCCAGCAAAGGGAACAATTGTGGCAGATGTTTGGCAACGATCGCTTTGTTTGGAACCAAATGTTGGCAATGGCCAAAGAGCGGTATCGAAATAATCCCGGTAGTCACTTCGTCAATGAATACGGAATGAATTATCTACTGAAGAGACTTAAGCAGGAATACCCATTCCTTAGGGCTAGTGACTCAACTAGTTTTCTAGTGGTTAATCACAACCTCGCCCAAGCTTTTAAGATGTTATTTAAACATCGGGGCGGTTACCCACGTTTTAAATCGCGTCGTGCTATTCGCCAAGCTTATACGGGGCGGTCAGTTTGTCGAGTGCTTGCTAGGCGACGGGTTAAGCTGCCTAAGCTGGGCAGTATCCGCACCAGCAAAACAACATTGTTAGCTAGTAGCAAGATTAAGTGCTATACGGTTTGCCTCGAGCCCACTGGCCGCTACTATCTGTCATTACAAGTGGCAGTTGAAGCTCCCAAACACCTGAGAAAAACAGGAAAAGCAGTCGGAATTGATGTTGGCATTGCTAATCTAGCCATTAGTTCTGATGGGATTAAGTACGAAACCTTTAATGCTAAATGGGCGGAAAAGCAAGCAACTAAGTGGCAAAGTAAGTATGCCAAGCGGAAACATCAGGCGACGGTTGTCGTCTGCCAATGGAACCATAACCACAAGACCATTAAGAAAGAACTAAGTGATTACCAAAACTGGCAACGAGCCCAACAACAAAAGGCCTGTTACCAAGTCAAGGTAGCGAACCAGCGCAAAGACTATTTGCATAAACTAACAACGACCTTGGTTAAGCAGTACGACGTAATCGTCATTGAAGATTTGAAAGCCAAAAACCTTCAGAAAAATCATTGCCTAGCTAAAGCGATTGCGAATGCCAGTTGGTATCAGTTCCGGACCATGTTGGCATATAAATGTGCCTGGTATGGTAAGAAATTAGTAACTGTTAAACCGAACTATACCAGTCAAATTTGTAGCCACTGTGGTTACCATAGCGGACCAAAGCCGTTACAAATTCGTGAATGGACTTGCCAAAACTGTGGTGCCCATCACGACCGCGATATTAATGCGGCAGTTAATATCTTGCATCAAGGATTAAAAGCTATTGGCTAGGGACTAGCCATGGTAAAAGAGTGGAGTTCTGTAAGTTAGGTATCCTGAATACAGGCATAACATCCTAAATACTACTCCGTGTTCCCAGAAGCTCGGTCATTAATGGCCGAGTAGTTCACTCGTTGACCTATATTAATATTCGATAACAAGTAATGACCAGCTGTTGAATTGGCCCATAAGCAATGTAATAATGTTGCTGATCAAATATTTAATAAGGAGAAAATCAAGGGATACAGATGATAGATACAATCATTCACTTCATGGTGAATAATCAAACCTTTACCCTATTTGTGTGCGTGGCCCTCGGTTTTGCAATTGGTAACTACAAGATTGCTGGCCGCTTTAACGTTGGTGCCACCGTGGCGACCCTGGTCGTTACCCTGATTGTTGGCCAGGTAGGGGCGTTTCCCCGTAACGAAATGCTGGGTACCATTTTCTTTGGTGCCTTCATGTTCTCAGTTGGTTACCGCATTGGGCCCCAGCTACTGGTGAGCCTTAAGATTTTTGGTGTTCGCATTATTATTGCCAGCCTTTTCTGGATGCTGATTGCCTTTCTGGTTTCGTGGGGGCTGTTTATTGCCTTCCACATCGGTCCGGGGATTGCTGCCGGAATCATTTCTGGCTCCCTGACCCAGTCCGCAACGGTGGCCAGTTCCTTACAGACGATTGGGGCCCTCCCGGTAAGCAAGGCGGTGCGGGCAACGTATGAGGCCCAACTGCCGGTTGCCTACGCGTTGACCTACGTTTTTGGAACCTTGGGTGTCATCATCCTGCTGCGCGACATTGCCCCCAAGATGATGGGAATCAAGATCGAAGAACAGGGACCATTGATGGCCAGGAAGTACCACTTCCATGCTAAGAACCCTAACCCAACCTGGCGGCGGACCTACCTGGTTTCTGTTGACTCACCATTTGTGGGGAAGACAATCGCCCAGCTAAATGACTGGTCTAACTACCACTTGATCGCCCTGGCGGTTTTTCGTGACCACCGGATGACTGACCACCTGGAATATAAAATCCAGGCGGGGGACCTGGTGACCATCATCGGTTACGCGGTTCACTTTGACCGCCTGCACGGAATTAAGGGGATCAAGGAAGTTCTGACGCCAACCAACGCCCCGAAAGAGCGGAAGTTTGTCTTAGGGAAGGGCTTCAAACCAGTGCAACTGGCAATCCTTCGCCAGCATGGGGTCTTTATCAACATTCAGGACCCCATCACGGGAAATGAACAGCTGGTTAACCAGCTTCGTCCGGGGAACGTAATTTCGTTAACTGGTAACACCTCCCGGACGGCCAACATTCTTCATAAGATGGGACGCTGGCACACTGATGAGGACGCCATCAACTACACCCTGTTTTCACTGGGAATTGGTGGTGCTTCCCTTTTAGGAATTCTTGGATTAAAATTAAATGGTATCCCGCTGCAACTCGGGAACGGGACGGCGGCCTTGATCATGGGACTGGTTTTGAGCTCCTGGATCAACCGGCACCGTGACTACAAGTCCATCCCCGAGACCGTAACGACCTTCGCCCAGAGCGTTGGCCTGACGATCTTCGTCGGTACGGTGGGGCTGCAATCTGCTCAGGCGTTCACCTCAGCGATCCAGTCACTAGGCTGGGGCGTTCTGGTTGTGGGCGCAATTATCACGGTGGCGCCTCACCTCTTGACCCTCCTGTTCGGCCGCTACGTTTTACGAATGGAGCCCCTCGCGTTGATTGGGGGCCTTGCCGGTTCGGGAACCAGTGCTGCTTCGATGAGTGAGGTCGTTCAAAAGGCTGGCCTGGAAGGCGGGGCCTACTTTGCGGCCGCCTTTACACCGGCGTTTGTTGTTGGAAACATTGGGATTACTTTATTAGGACCGATCTTTGTGGCCTTATTGGCCTAGAGATAGGAAGAAAGGCGTAATTAAAAATGAAAAAATTCTTTACGGTGTTAGGTGGTATGGGAACCCTGGCCACGGAAAGCTACGTACGGTTATTGGACCAGCGGACCCCAATCCACTGCGACCAGGACTACTTGGATTACATCGTGGTTAACCATGCCAGTGTTCCTGACCGGACCGCCTGGATTTTGGACCACCAGAAACCAGACTATAACTTAGATTTAATTGAAGACATTAAGCAGCAGAGTCTGCTTAAACCGGCCTTCTTTGTGCTGATTTGTAACACCGCCCACTACGCTTTTGACAAGCTCCAGGCGGCAACCGACATCCCCATTCTGAACATGCTGGATGAGACAGTTAAGGAAATTAGAAACGTTAAGCCCGGTGCTAAGAAGGTTGGCTTGTTGGCCACCCGGGGGACCGTAGAAGCGGGCCTGTATGATCAATACATCACCGGTGCCGGTTACGAAGAAATCAAGCCGACTCCGGAGATCTTAGATATGACCGAGGACTTGATTTACCACGATATCAAGGAAGCTGGTCATTCTGACGGGCAGAAATTCCACGAACTGGTCCGGAAAATGGTCGAAGAAGAGGGCGCCGATGCGGTGATCCTCGGTTGTACGGAACTGTCGTATGCCCAAGAAATGAACCCAGAGAAGGAGTTCACCGTGGTGGATTCCCAGTCGACAATCGTTGACCGTTCCCTTGAACTAGGGATGAAGCTAGAAGGGCGGAAGTAAGTTATTTAAACTAGTCCAAAGCGATTGATGTCGCCTTGGACTTTTTATTTTCGCTAAGCCCTTAAATGGTCTAGACTGCAAGAAACGTGGTAAAATAAGGGAACATGTGTAAAGAGAAGTACCTTTGGCATAAGGAGGAATGTATTATGGGTTCACCGGTCTATATCCAGATTCATAATCAGTTACGAGAGAATATTGAGAATGGTAAGTGGCACGTTGGCCAAAAAATTCCTGCAGAACGGGAATTGGCCAGCCACTTCAATGTTAGCCGGATGACCTTGCGGCAGGCAATCCAGGCATTAGTCGATGAGGGAATCCTTGAACGCCGGGTGGGCTCGGGAACCTTTGTTGCCAACCGTAAAGTCCAGGAGAAGATGGCCGGGGTAACGAGTTTCACCGACTTAATGCTGGCAGCGGGGAAAACGCCGTCGAGTAAAACCATCTCCTACCACCTGACGGTTCCCTCGCAGACGGAAATTGAAAAGTTACAGTTACCTGCGGGCGAACAGGTCCTACGGATGGAACGGATTCGTTCCGGTAACAATATCCCCATCTGTTATGAGATTGCCACCGTTCCGGCAAAGCTGGTGGAGAAGTTCAGCCGGGAAGAAATTACGACTTCCTTTTATCGCACGCTAGAACAAAAGGCCCATCTTTACCCAGGCCACGCCACCCAGCACATCTCAGCAACCAAGGCGACTGAACGGATTGCCACTTATCTCCAAGTTAAGCGGGGGGACCCGTTACTACGAATGACACAATTATCATATTTACAGGACGGGCGGCCGTTCGAGTACGTCCATACGCAATACGTTGGCTCCCGCTTTGAATTTGTCCTGGAAAAATAGCCTTTATTCTGGATTTGATTGTTGTTATATTAATAGCATAAATTATTGCTGGATTATTGATACTATTAGATTTAACCGAAGGGAATATACGAAACAATGAAGTTTAATTATCCTGATGATAGCCTGGCTCTTCATACCGACGCCTACGAACTCAGTATGATGCAAACGTACTGGAAAGAGGGGATGGGCAACCGCCGTGCGGTCTTTGAGGCTTTCTTCCGGAAAATGCCGTTTGATAATGGTTACGCCGTTTACGTGGGCCTGGACCACATTATTCGCTACATCAAGAACCTTAAGTTTACCGATAGTGATATTGAATATTTAAAGTCAACGGATCAATTTGATAATGACTTTTTGGAATATCTCCGTAATTTTAAATTTACAGGGACCATTCGGAGCTTCGAGGAAGGGGACTTTGTCTTCAACCACGAACCAGTCATCCAGGTTGACGCACCGATGATTGAGGCCCAATTGATTGAAACGGCAATCTTAAACATCCTGAACTACCAAATCATGGTGGCTACCAAGGCATCGCGGATCCGCTCCATTGTTGGTGACCAAAGCGTCATGGAATTTGGGACCCGGCGTGCCCAGGAGCTGGACGCATCCATTTGGGGAACCCGGGCCGCCTACATTGGGGGCTTCAACGCCACCAGTAATGTCCGGGCCGGCAAGCTCTTCGGAATTCCAATTTCCGGGACCCACGCCCACGCCTTGGTTCAGGCATACATGAGTGATTACGACGCCTTTAAGGCATACGCGGAGACCCACCATGACTGTGTGTTCCTGGTTGACACTTTCGATACCCTGAAGAGTGGGGTGCCGAACGCAATCAAGGTAGCTAAGGAGTTCGGTGACAAGATTAACTTCTTGGGTGTCCGGATTGACAGTGGCGACATGGCCTACCTCTCCAAGCGGGTGCGGGCAATGTTGGATGAAGCCGGCTTCCCGGATGCCAAGATTTTTGCCTCTAACGGCCTAGATGAGAAGACTATCCAGAACCTGAAGATGCAGGGCGCTAAGATCGATGTTTGGGGGATCGGTACCAAGCTGATTACGGCCTATGACCAACCGACCTTAGGAGCAGTGTACAAGCTTGTGGCCTTTGAAGATGAACACGGGAAGATGGTCGACACTATCAAGATTTCAAACAACGTTGCAAAGATGTCGACTCCCGGCAAAAAGCAGGTATGGCGGATCAATGACCGGATTGACGGGAAGAGTGAGGGGGACTACATTACTCTGGCCGATGAGGACCCACGTAAGTTAAGCACGATCAACATGTTTAACCCCCGCTTCCCACTCCAGCAAAAGGATGTCAGTGATTTCACCGCCCGGCCAATGCTGAAGGACATTTGGAAGGATGGCCAGTTTGTCTACGATGAACCAACACTGGATGAAATCCGCGACCATCGGATTGCCAGTCTGGCAGCCCTCTGGGATGAGTACAAGCGGGACCTCAATCCCGAAGTTTACCCGGTCGACCTTTCCCAACGTTGCTATGACAATAAGATGAAGTTGATTCATAAGGTTAACCGTTACGTCAAGGGACTCAGTAATAAGGGGTAATTAGAATGCGTAAACTACAAGAAAAAATCATTAAAGAACTCAAGGTTAGCCCGGAGGTTGATCCTAAAGAAGAGGTCCACAAGCGGGTTAAGTTTATCCATGACTACCTTCAAAAGACGGGGATGAAGACCCTGGTCCTGGGGATTTCCGGTGGTCAGGACTCGAGCTTAGCAGGGCGCCTGGCCCAGCTGGCAGTTGAGAAGCGCCGGCAGGAAACCAATGACGATGGTTACCAGTTCATCGCGGTCCGTCTGCCCTATGGCGAACAAGCGGATGAGTCTGAGGCAATGGCGGCAATCAACGACTTCATTAAGCCGGACCAAACGCTGCGGGTAAACATTAAACCCGCAACGGACGCCATGGTTTCCTCATTGGAAGCAGCCGGCGCAACAATTTCGGACTTCAACAAGGGGAATATCAAGGCCCGTGAACGGATGATTGTCCAGTACGGGATTGCGGGTGCCCATGGCGGAGTAGTTGTCGGTACTGATCATGCGGCCGAGGCCGTTACCGGTTTTTACACCAAGTTTGGTGATGGTGGTGCCGATATCACCCCATTGTCAGGCCTCGATAAGCGGCAGGGCAAGGCCCTTTTAAAGTACCTGGGTGCGCCTGCATCGCTGTACGAGAAGGTGCCAACTGCTGACCTAGAAGACGACCAACCCATGCGGCCGGATGAAGAGGCCCTTGGGGTTCGCTACCAGGACATTGATAATTATCTTGAAGGGCACCAGGTTGCCGATGAAACGGCAGAAAAGATTGAAAACTGGTACCTTAAGACGCAACACAAGCGTCACCAGCCAATTACCCCTTTGGATACTTGGTGGAAGTAGTTTTGATGTGGAGGATGTATGGATCAACAAACAATTCAGCTTGTCAATAAGCAGTTACCGGACTTAAAGCGTCATCAAATTGAAGCGGCGTTAAAACTAATGGATGAGGGGAACACCATCCCCTTCATTGCCCGTTACCGGAAAGAGATGACCGGGACGCTAGATGAAGTCCAACTGCAGTCAATTCGTGACGAATACCGGCACGTGACTAACCTGCACGAACGGCAGGAAACGGTCATTAACAAGATCAAGGAACAGGGGAAGTTAACGCCGGCCCTTGAAAAGCAGATCAGGGCCGCAACCGAACTCCAAATGGTGGAGGACCTGTACCTTCCTTATAAGCAGAAGCGGCAGACCAAGGCCCAGAAGGCTAAAGCCAACGGTCTGGCACCGCTGGCCAACTGGCTACTCACTTATCCGGATGGTGACTTGGCAACGGAAGCGGCCAAGTACGTTAATGACAACGTTGTCGATGCACAGGCTGCTCTTGATGGGGCCCATGAAATTCTTGCAGAAGCAATTAGTGAAATGGTAACGGTTCGGGCGTGGTTGCGGAACTACACGAGCAACCATGGTGAGTTAGTCACCGGCCTGAAACGCAACGGTAAGGAAAAGGACGAACTAAAGACCTACCAGCAGTACTATGACTTTTCCAGTGCCGTGAAGGATCTGAGCTCCTACCAGGTCCTAGCAATCAACCGGGGTGAAAAGGAGGGCGTTTTGAGTGTTAAGGTTGCCGTTGACGAGGCGGTTGTCCTAAACTACCTGTCCTTCCGGCTGATCCGGACCAGGGCAGAGAACGCGGCGACGGCCTTTATCAAGGCGGCGGCTGAGGATGCCTACAAGCGCTTCTTGGGCCCGGCCATTGAGCGGGAGATCCGTCACCAACTGACCGAAGACGCTGATGAGCAGGCGATTCGCGTGTTTGGCGAGAACCTGTACCACCTGTTGATGCAGGCACCAATCAAGGGGAAGGTTGTTCTCGGTTTTGACCCGGCTTACCGGACTGGTTGTAAGCTGGCCGTCCTTGATGAAAATGGGAAATTTCTCACGAAGGCGGTTATCTACCCCCACAAGCCCGCTCCAGAAAAGCAGCGGGCCGCTGCGGAAGGCGAGTTCATTGACCTGCTTGAAAAATACCACGTTGAGATGGTGGCAATCGGGAATGGGACCGCTAGCCGGGAGTCCGAGCAGTTTGTCGCTAAGGCACTGAAGAAAATTGACCGCCCAATTTACTACGTCATCGTCAATGAGGCGGGGGCGTCAGTCTATTCGGCTAGTCAAGAGGCCCGGGACGAATTTCCTGACCTCCATGTTGAACAGCGGAGTGCCATCAGCATTGGCCGCCGTCTCCAGGACCCATTGGCTGAACTGGTAAAGATCGATCCCCAGTCAATTGGGGTCGGCCAGTACCAGCACGATTTGCCTAAGAAAGAACTGTCCAGCGAGCTGGATGCCGTCGTTGAACGGGCGGTGAACCGGGTTGGGGTCAACCTCAACACGGCCAGTTACCAGCTGCTCAGTCAGATTTCTGGTTTAAACAAGACGATTGCTAAAAACATCGTCAAGTACCGTGACGACCACGGTCGCTACACTAACCGGAAGCAGCTTAAGGATGTTCCGCGCTTGGGTCCGAAGGCATTCCAGCAGTCAGTCGGCTTCCTTAGAATCGTTAATGGTGAAAATCCCCTGGATAATACCGACGTCCACCCGGAAAGCTACCCAGTTGCTGCTAAGATGATGAAGGCAGCAGACGTGGCGGTTGCCGACCTTGGAACGCCAGCGGCGACGAAGCGGCTTGAGAAGCTGAACATCGCAGACTTTACGACTGAGAAGGCAGGAGCCGCCACGGTTAGTGATATCGTTGACTCCCTACAAAAGCCGGGACGGGACCTCCGGGATTCCATGCCGGCACCATTACTGCGCCATGATGTGATGACGATTGAGGACTTGAAGCCGGGGATGCAATTACAGGGGACGGTCCGCAACGTTGTTGACTTTGGGGCCTTTGTGGATATTGGTGTTAAGCACGATGGCCTGGTCCACATCTCGAAGATGACGAAGAAGTTTACCAAGGATTCCCGGTCGGTGGTTTCGGTTGGTGACATTGTGGATGTTTGGATCGACAGTGTCGACTTAAAGCGGCAACGTATCCAGCTGACCATGCTGAATCCGGCAGGAGACGATAATGAATAACCAAGAACTGCAGCGGCTAACTGAAAAGTGGTCGCTGCAGTATTTTAACCGTCCCTTTACCCACCGGATCTTTTTCAATCCCCGCTTGCGGACCACCGGTGGGCGCTACCACTTAAATGATGGTCATATTGATATCAATCCCTTGATGTACACCGAGTTTGATATCAGTAACCTGAAGCGGGTTGTCCTCCACGAGCTGTGTCACTACCACCTCCACCAAACCGGGCGTGACTACCACCACCGGAGCAAGGACTTCCGGACCCTGTTGGCCCAGGTCGGTGGCTCACGGTACGCTCCGGTGACAAGTAAGGCCCGGCCGCCCAAACGGCACCTGTTTTACCAGTGCCAGGGCTGTGGCGTTGTTATCGCCCGCCAGCGGCATTTCAATACCCACCGGTACGTTTGCCGGCGGTGTGGGCACCACTTCAAACTAATAAAGGATGTTTCCTGATTGAATTGGGGGCAGTTACAAGATGCATTTTTTAAGAAAAACAGCGGTCCGGGGGACGAGCCCCTTCCTAATCATTGCGGTTGCTTTTGGTGGCTTGATCCTTCTGGGCACCATTTTACTGATGCTACCGGTCGCAACGAGGAATGGTCAGGGAGCCCCATTTGCCGACGCCCTGTTTACGGCGACCTCTGCTGCCTGTGTGACGGGGCTGGTCGTCCACAACACAGCAACTTACTGGTCGCTCTTTGGTCAGGCCGTTATTTTAGTCCTAATTCAAGTTGGCGGCCTGGGCGTGGTAACCGTTGTCGTTGGCGTCCGGGCGCTACGGCGGCAGCGGATTAGTCTGCGTGAGCGAACAATTATGCAGGAGTCGCTGTCTGCGTCTAAGATTGGTGGTGTCATTCGGTCGACCCGCTTTATCATTGTGACCACCATTGGAATTGAACTCATTGGGGCCCTCCTTTTGCTGCCGGTGTTCGTCCCCCGTTTTGGCTGGGAAGGCGGCAGTGGTGAAGCCATCTTTCATGCTGTCTCGGCTTTCTGTAATGCGGGCTTCGACCTCCTCAGTACCAAGCAACCTTACCAGTCACTGATGGCATACTCAACAAATGTTGCGATGAATCTTGTGATCGGCCTCCTGATTTTGATTGGGGGAATTGGCTTTATTACCTGGATTGATGTGCGAAAGCATGGCTGGCACATTCGTCGCTATCGTCTGCAGAGCAAGATTGTCCTGGTGGCAACGGTCATCCTTTTGTTAGTACCGATGGCCTACTTCTTTTGCTGCGAGTTTCAAAATTTCCCGATGAAGAAACGGCTTTTGGCGTCCTTTTTCCAGACGGTGAGTCCCCGGACCGCCGGCTTTAACACGGTTCCTTTAACGCAACTGTCTGATAACGGTCAGTTTATGACCATCCTGCTGATGTTTATCGGTGGAGGAACTGGTTCGACGGCGGGGGGAATTAAGATGACGACGGCGGGGGTCCTGTTCTGTGCCTGCCTAGCGGTGATCTTTCGTCGGCGGGAGGTAACGGCGTTTGGCCGGCGAATTGCTCCCCGGACCATTTTTCGGGCCGCGGCCATTTTTACCCTGTACCTAAGTCTGTTAATCGTGGCGGCAATGGTGATGAGCGGTGTGGAGCACCTTGCGCTGTTAACCAGCCTGTTCGAATGTGCTTCGGCGTTGGATACGGTCGGTCTGACCCTGGGGGTAACCCCCTTATTGCACTTGAGTTCACGCCTACTTTTGATACTATTGATGTTCATTGGGCGGGTCGGCAGCTTGACAGTTGTCTTCGCGGTGGGCAGCCACTCGACAAAGTTCCAGGCCCGCTACCCAGAGGAGCCCGTAAACGTTGGTTAGGAGGAAGTTAACGATGGCAAAGGATAACATTGACTCGGCACTGGTGATCGGCTTAGGGCGGTTCGGCTTTCACGTCGCTAAGAAGTTTAATGAGCTCGGCATCGACGTGATGGGGATCGATATCAAGGAGGACCGGGTGACCGCTGCCACCGATGTCCTTACCCGGGGACTGATTGGCAACACCACGAACGCTGATTTTTTAAAAAGCTGCGGGGTGGGAAATTTTGACCTGTGTGTCGTAACGATTGGTGGGGACTTTGAGGCCTCGCTGGAGACGACCTGGCAGCTTAAACAGCTGGGCGCCAAGAAGGTCATTGCCCGGGCTAGCTCGGCGATTCATGAGCAGTTCCTGTTGCGCAACGGCGCAGACGAAAGCATCTATCCGGAACGTCAGGATGCCCAGTGGCTAGCTTACCGGTACAGCTTACCCCATATTTTGGACTACACCCGTTTAGACCAGGAAAATGCCATCTTTGAGATTGAGGTCCCAACATCGTGGGTCGGCAAGTCACTGGTGGAGATTGATGCCCGGAAGAAGTACGACCTGAACATCATTGGCAGTAAGCACCCGGATGGTCGTGTGTCGACCCATGTTGATCCCGAGCAGCTTCTCGAAAAGGGGATGACCCTGGTTGTCAGTGGGGATGCCCAGACAATCCTCAAATTATTTCGCTAAAAATAAAAAAAGTACTTGCCAATGAATTGTCTGCTTGCTATAATACTATTTGTTGATGCGGCCATGGCGGAATTGGCAGACGCGTAAGATTAAGGATCTTATGGTCATTTATGACCGTGGAGGTTCAAGTCCTCTTGGCCGCACTACTAAAAACACCCAACTGGTTTTACCGGTTGGGTGTTTTTTTACGTTTAATTAACTAAAGTTTACTATCTTCCACTAAATGAAAGCGCTATACTAAAAGTGGACACTTTTATGAGGAGGTATTTCTTTAATGGATGCAGATATCAAATGGTTAGATGACCCCGAAACATTTCGGGTTAACCAACTACCCGCCCATAGTGACCACCACTACTATGGTAACTATGCTGAGTGGGGACAGGGGCAAAGTCGTTTTGCCCAGTCGTTAAATGGCCAGTGGCAATTTAAGTTTGTCCAAAATCCACACGAACGGCAAAAGAACTTTTACCAAGTGGACTTAGACTGCGCTGACTTTGACCAGATCGAAGTACCGAGCGAAATTGAATTAAGTGATTATGCCCAGAATAACTACATTAACACCTTGATTCCGTGGGAAGGTAAAATTTACCGGCGGCCGGCCTACGCGGTTGATGGTAAGAATAAGGAAGAGGGTTCCTTCAGCACGGGTGAAGACAACACTGTCGGTATGTACCGGAAGGAATTCGACCTTGACCCTGAATTGCGTGGGAAGGAAGTTCGGGTCCGTTTCGAAGGGGTCGAACGTTCAATGTACTTGTGGTTGAACGGCCACTTTGTTGGCTACGCGGAAGATAGCTTTACCCCGTCCGAGTTTAACCTGACACCGTACATCCAGGACGAGGGGAACGTCATGGCGGTTGAGGTCTTCAAGCACAGTACCGCTTCCTGGATTGAGGACCAGGATATGTTCCGCTTCTCCGGAATTTTCCGGTCCGTGGAACTGCTGGCCCAGCCAGTGACCCACCTGGAAGATATGACCATCCGGCCAACCGTTGATGACGGTTACCAAAATGGCCATTTAAACCTGGACCTGCAACTCACCGGTGAACAGGAGGGGACCGTCCACGTTCTGGTTAAGGATGAAAACGGTAACGTCGTCGTTGACCAGACAAAGCCGGTTGCCGAGCAGGTGGCAATTGATGAGGTTGCCCTGAAGAATGTTCACCTTTGGGATAACCACCACCCCTACCTTTACCAACTGTTCGTTGAGATCCATAACGAAGCCGGGCAACTAGTTGAACTGGTTCCCTACCGGTTCGGTTTCCGGCGGATTGAGATCAGTGCTAACCACGTTGTCTTACTGAACGGCCAGCGCCTGATCATCAACGGGGTCAACCGTCACGAATGGGATGACCAGCGTGGCCGCTCCGTCACGTTGGCTGACATGGAAAAGGATATCCAAACTTTTAAGGAAAACAACATCAACGCCGTCCGGACTTGCCACTACCCGGACCAGTTACCGTGGTACCAGCTGTGTGACGAGCACGGGATCTACATGATGGCCGAAAACAACCTGGAATCCCACGCTACCTGGCAGAAGATGGGGAAGGTTGACCCGTCCTACAACGTTCCCGGCTCCGTCCCGCAATGGAAGGAAGTCGTTGTTGACCGGGCCCGGACCAACTACGAGACCTTCAAGAACCACCCGGCAATTTTGTTCTGGTCCCTGGGGAACGAATCCTTTGCGGGTGACAACATTGCCGCAATGGGCCGCTTCTACAAGGAACATGACGACAGCCGCCTGGTTCACTACGAGGGTGTTTGCCACACCCATGATTACAGGAAGCAGATTCCGAGTCTCAAGAAGGAATCTTACCTGCCAGCTGGTGGAACGAAGGACTACCGTGACCAGATTTCGGATGTTGAAAGCTGGATGTACCTGCCACCAAAGCAGGTTGAAGAATACCTGCAAAATAACCCCGACAAGCCGTTTATGGAGTGTGAATACATGCATGACATGGGGAACTCCGATGGGGGAATGGGCTCCTACATTAAGTTGTTGGACAAGTACCCACAATACTTCGGTGGCTTCATCTGGGACTTCATTGACCAGGCCCTGCAAGTTAAGGACCCCATCAGTGGCAAGATGGTAATGCGTTACGGTGGCGACTTTGATGACCGTCACTCAGACTATGAATTTTCAGGCGATGGCTTGATGTTCGCTGACCGGACACCAAAGCCGGCAATGCAGGAGGTACGGTACTACTATGGCTTACACAAATAAATTACACGTTATTTACGGTGATGGTTCACTTGGTGTCGGTGGTGAAGGCTTCCACTACATCTTCTCTTATGAACGTGGGGGACTGGAATCACTGAAGGTTAATGGCAAGGAATGGCTCTACCGGACCCCAACACCGACCTTCTGGCGGGCCACGACGGACAATGACCGGGGAAGTGGCTTTAACATCAAGTCCGCCCAGTGGTTGAGTGCCGACTACTTCCAAAAGTGCACGAATATTGATGTGACGGTCGATGACCACCACTTCGCAGGCCTGCCGCTTGACAATGACCACTACAGCAATGACGAAACTGCTGAGCAGGTGGCGCTGACTTACACTTTTGAAACACTGACGGTCCCATCAACGACGGTAACGATGACCTATACTGTAACCAGCGATGGTCAAATTAAGGTTGCTGTCCACTATACTGGTAAGAAGGGCTTGCCAGAGTTGCCAGTGTTTGGTGTCCGGATGGTGATGCCGACTGCGGCGACCGGCTTTGAATACGCGGGCCTCTCTGGTGAAACTTACCCTGACCGGATGGCGGGTGGCCAGCACGGCACCTTCAAGGTTAAGGGTCTTCCGGTAGCCAAGTACCTGGTTCCCCAGGAAAACGGGATGCACATGGCTAGTGACTGGGTTAAGATCACCCGGCAGACGACCCAGAACAATGCGGACCATTCTGACCAGCCGTTCAGCTTGAAGGTGGCTAAGGATCGGGATAGCTTTGCCTTCAGCTGCCTGCCGTACACGGCAGAGGAGCTCGAAAACGCGACCCACATTGAAGAACTGCCCCAAAAGCGGCGGACCGTCCTGGTTATCGCTGGTGCTGTCCGTGGGGTTGGTGGCATCGATAGCTGGGGTGCCGATGTTGAAAAGCAGTATCACATTCCAGCCGACCAGGATATTGACTTTAGCTTCATTTTGAACGCCAAGTAATTCGGCAAACTAAAAGAGGATGGTGAGAAAAAAGTTTTCTCCCATCCTTTACTTTTTTGCAAAAAAAGCGGGCTACTAAACCGTTTTCTGTTTATTTTTGGGACAAAAAGCAATAAATGTTGCTTGAAACAACACCTTTTCAAGTTTTAGAATTTACTCGTTTCGTTGTTTCAACTACTAAGAGAGAAAGGTGCAGAAAGCTTGAAGAAATTATTCCATAATCATTTTTTTGCTTTGCTTGCCTGGATCCTTATCCTGGTTATTTCGGTAGTTGCCCTGCCGGATGTTAACCAGTTGACGCGGTCGCACTCACAAATTACGCTGCCCAAGAGCACGCAGAGTCAGATTGCGCAGACCATCCAGCAGAAGCACTGGGGCCACCACGTTAATAATACCTACCAGGTCGTGGCGGTCTTTAACAATGGCAACAAGAAAATGTCTGCCAAGGATAAGCAAAACGTCCAAAAGACGGTTAACCGCCTGCAAAAGCACGAGGATAAGTACGGTATTAAGGCTATCCTGGGGCCCAACGATAATGCCGCAACCCGTAAGCAGCTGATTTCCAAGGACCAAACCACCCAGCTGGTCCAGCTGAACGTCAGCAAAAAGCACGGGACTCTGCAAAAAATTAATAAGCAGCTGTCCAGTGCGGTAAAGACGGACGGGGTTAAAACCTACGTCACCGGGGCGGACATTTTAAATGATGACTTCTCCGGGGCCGTGCAAAAGGGGATTAAGAAGACCGAGGTCATCTCCGTTATCTTTATCTTCGTGGTTCTCCTGTTAGTTTTCCGGTCACCAATTACCCCGTTGATTTCCCTACTGATGGTGGGGGTTGCCTTCCTTACCTCCTTTAGTATCGTTACCAACCTGGTCGATAAGTTTAACTTCCCGTTCTCTAACTTCACCCAGGTCTTCATGGTGATCGTTCTGTTCGGGATTGGGACCGACTATAACATCCTGCTGTATAACCGCTTCAAGGAAAACCTTGGCCAGGGGATGGAAAAGTGGGAAGCCACCCGGAACGCCCAGAAAAATGCGGGGCGGACCATCCTCTACTCCGGTTCCTCACTTCTGATTGGTTTTACTTCCCTGGGTCTGGCCCGCTTCTCGGTTTACCAGTCCGCCGTTGGGGTCGCTGTCGGGGTTGCCGTTTTGCTGGTTACCCTCTTAACTTTGAACCCCTTCTTCATGGCCGTCTTAGGCAAGAAGATGTTTTGGCCGGACAAGCGGTTTACTGGTGAATCCAGCAGTAAAATTTGGCACAAGATGGCCAACACTTCGGTTCACCACCCGATTGTCAGCCTCATCTTGGTATTTATTATTTTGTTACCAATCGGTTTTTCTTATAAGAACCACCTGAACTACAATGACGCCGATGAAATCAGCAACACGACGCCCTCAAAGAAAGGGTTCAACGTTGTTGAGGACCACTTCTCGAAGGGGACGGCCGAACCGGTTACGGTTTATATCAAGGCCAACCACAAGTTAGATAATGAAGAGAACCTACTGCTGATTGACCGGCTGACTAACCAGCTGAAGGACAGTAAGGATGTTAAGACCGTTACTTCCGTGACCCAACCGGCCGGGAGCAAGGTCAACCAACTGTACGTTAACAACCAACTGAAGCAGATTACGGGCCAACTTGGCAAGGCCCAGGGGAGTCTGTCACAACTCTCCTCTGGGATGGCTAGCCAGGCCGCAATGCAGTCTGCTTCCATGGGGGCAGCGGGTGCTTCAGCCATGGCACAACAACAGGCAATGATGTCTGGAATGGGTCAGATGACTTCCGGCCTTCAGCAGGGTGGCGACTACCTGACTGGCCTGCAAAATTCGGCTGCCGGTAAGACCTTCTACCTGCCACAAAACCAGCTGAGTAACCCTGAAATTCAGCAGTCGATGCGGAACTACTTGTCACAGAACAAGAAGACCGCGCAAATTACGGTTATCCTGAATTCCAACCCTAGTGGTGGACGGGCTACCAACGCGGTTAATGACTTGACCAATGTTGCCAAGTACTCCCTGAAGGGGACTAAGTTAGGCAACGCCACCGTGGTTGTCGGTGGTCAGAGTTCGAAGATCAATGACACGAAGACGGTTGCCGGTGGCGACTTTATTCGAACGGCGATCATCATGATTGTCGGGATTGGCCTGGCCCTGATCTACGTTACCCGGTCACTACTGCAGCCGGTTTACGTTCTCGGAACGCTGGTTACAGCTTACCTGGCTGCTTTGTCAATCACCCATGTCTTGACCCGCCTTATCCTGGGACGGCCAATGTTGACGTGGAACACCCCATTCTTCAGCTTTATTATGCTGATTGCCCTGGGGGTTGACTACAGTATCTTCTTAATCATGCGTTACCGGAATACGGATAACGAGCATTACCTGCCAACGGAGCGGATTGTGATGGCCTCATCCGCAATTGGGACGGTCGTAATCTCAGCTGCAATTATCCTGAGCGGGACCTTTGCATCACTGATTCCGTCCGGTATCCCAACCTTGATTGAGGTTGCCATGACCGTGATTATCGGACTGATTATCCTGGTAATTATTATTCCGCTGGTCGTTCCAAGCACGATCCACTTGACATACCCAATGCGTTCTGCAATGCGTGATAACCAAGCAAAGCGGAAGGCCGCTGAAAATTAGAATAATGAAGCTGTATAGTTATATAAAAAGGACTCTGGCATCTGGAAAAAATCCGGGCGCTAGAGTCCTTTTTGTTCCTTCTAACGACTAGCTTAACTGGAGCGTGAAGCCGATTTTTACGCGCGAATACTAGTCTTAAAAAGACTTGAGATAAAAATTAAACCTTGGTAGAGACCGTAAGCAAGTAAGATCGTCAGGCCAATCAAAGAGACTGCCAACAATACAGTGAACCAGGTCGACTGGTGGAAGCTGAGGATTGCCGTGTTATGCCCCCGTTGCTGGTAAACGTAAGGAGCACCAACACGGGAACGTTGGAAGTGTCTAAGCCGGTGGCCGTTGACGGTGAGCCGGGACTCCTGGTAGGTGATGATGGGGAGGCGGACCTTCCCCGAGCGCTTGGCATTCCAGGAAAGACAGAGCCGTCCCTTCGGAAGGACAGTGTGCTTGAAGTCCTTAGCATGGCGGATGACCTGGTCCTGGTAAGCATAAGAGCGGACATAAGTGCGGTTGAGATACTTCTTGGGAATTGGCAGGTAGTCGGGGGCCCGCTTTTCGACTTTCATCAGCAGTTGTCCAGGATAGTCGGTGTGGACAGACCGTCGCAGGCTCTTAGAGTTGTTTGTTACCCAGGCCAAGGCCGTTGAAGTGTTTAGGACCTCATCTGATTCGTAGATGGCAGTTCGCCGAAAGACGCTGGTTGTAGTTGGGATTACAACCTGGAAAAGGGTAAAGAGCAGGAGACCGGAAACCAGCCGCAAGCGAAGCCGGTCATGTGGTGCTGCATCGATAAGCTGCTGGCAGCTCATCGCAATCCCCACTAGCAAGAGGGGGTAGGCAATCACGGTCAACCGGTTAGGAAACTGCAAGGTGGTTTGCAGGATTGGGGCTGCTTTTTGGATGCTTTCCCAAGGGAACCAGGTCGAACTGATAAGGAGGATGATGGCCCCCATGATGGTAACCGTGTCGTTAACGAGTGACCGCTTGAAGGTAAAAATCACGTAAACCAGCTGGAGGGCAAACAAGATCCAACAGAAGTAGATCAGGTATTCGCGGGTGCTGGTAAACTGTGATGGCGTCAGTGCGTTGATTTGCATATTAAATGGTGCCGGCTGGGCGATATGGTTATGGAGGTTGAGCATCAAAAGGGCGCCCCAAACGTTGCCAGTCAGGATGACCGTCCCAATGACTGCCTTGGCCGTTTCCCAAAGCATTTGGCCCCGCTTAGTTGAAAGGATTAAACCAATGATAAAGAAAGGCACAAGCGTCAGGGTGAAGAAAATGGAACTCAACAGGTGGATTTGAATGATGACCGTCATTAGAGTCATCAGGGAAAGCCAGTGAACTGGGCGGTCATGGTCCGTAATCATCGTAATTCCAACCATGATCATGTACGGGGCGAGAGCAGCCCCCCAGGCGTTCATGTTTTGTGCCAGTTCCCACCGGGGAAGCCAGCCAATGCACAGGAAGATTAGGCTAACCAACAGGGCTATCCGGCGACAAGCATGGACCTTAGTAGCCAGCTGGTACATCCCCACCCCGCCGATGAAGTAGACAAGAAAACTTGAAATAACCTGGTAGCGAAACCAGGTCCCCAAAATGCCGAGCAAGATGCCGTTAAGGTAGGCAAAGAGGGGGCCGTAAACGGCGTTAATAATTCGGCCACTCTGCTGGAAGGAGTAGTTACTCTGAAAATAACTCCAGTTTCCCTGCTGGATCTGTTTAGCAGCGTCGTAGAAGCGGTTAAAGTGGAAAATCGAATCCGTCCCGAGAATTACCCCGTGGGAAATAATCTGCGGGTACATGATTATGTAAGCCATCACGGCGATTGCTAGGTAGGGCAGAGCCCAATTGATAACTTTTTTACTCTGTTCTTTCATGATTCATCTCTCAATTTCAAACAATTATTTATATTATAAGACAAACCTACGTTATAAGGGAGCAGAAATCAAAACGGTTTACCAAAATTAATGTGATTATTCCACTGCGGCATTGTGATCCTGTTGTACAATAGACGGTATATTCGAAGAGAAAGTAGATGAGGTAATGCTAGCAATTTTCCTGTCAGCCGTTTCTGGTGTTTTAATTATTTTAGTAATGGTCGTGGTGGGCTTCGTAATGAACGAGCGGGGCTGGTTCAACGAGCAGTCACCCCGCATCATTTCCCGCCTGGTTACCCAGGTTTCCTTACCTTGCTACATGGTTACCACCATCATGCACGATTTTTCTGCCGGACAACTGAAGACCCTTTTACCGGACCTCCGTTACCCGGTAATCTCGATGCTGATTCTGTTTGCCCTTTCCTTCGCGGTCGCCCGGGCGATTGGCATCAAGCGGTCCCACATTGGCCTGTTTTCGTCAATGTTTTTCAACTCCAACACGGTTTTCATCGGTCTGCCAATTAACCTGGCCCTGTTTGGTAATTCTTCAATCCCCTACGTGCTGGTTTACTACATGGCAAACACGACCTTCTTCTGGACCCTGGGGGTATGGTTGATTCAAAAAGACGGCCTGCACGAGGCCAAGATTGATCCCCTGACGGCACTGAAAAAGATCTTTTCACCGCCACTGTTAGGCTTTATCTTGGGGGTCATTTTGGTAATCCTCCACGTCCACCTGCCGAAGTTTATCATGAGTGACCTTTCATACATTGGGGGGCTAACCATCCCAATGTCGATGATCTTTATTGGTATTGCCATCTCTAATGCCGGGTTGAGCCGGGTAAAGATTTCCCGGGATGCCCTGGGAATTCTTTTAGGGCGCTTCCTCTTGGCACCTGCCTTGATGGCACTTTTGGTCTTGCCAAGTTCAATGTCGCCACTGATGAAGCAGGTCTTTATCCTTCAAGCGGCGATGCCGGTAATGACGAACGCCCCAGTTGTTTCCAAGCTGTACCATGCCGACTCTAGTTACGCCGCAATTATGGTCACGGAAACGACCGTCCTGAGCGTGATTGTCATTCCAATCCTGATGGTAATCATCAAGACCTTCTTATAGGAAATATTTGATAATTTCCCGGGAAATACGCTATCATTAAATTGTAAAAGGGAGAGCGAGAAAAAATTATGGTAGACTTAGTAATCGTGCGTCACGGGCAGAGTCAGGCAAACCGTGACAACATCTTCACTGGTTGGACGGATGTCCCGTTAACTGACAAGGGAATTGCCCAGGGGATTGCGGTTGGCAAGGCCTTGAAGGCAACTGGTATTCAGTTTAGCGATGCCAATACCTCCTATATGTCCCGGGCAATTGTCACAACCAACATTATCCTGGATGAAATCGACCAACTTTATATTCCGGTTCACAAGACCTGGCGGTTGAACGAACGACATTACGGCGCCCTTTCAGGCCGTAATAAGGCCGTCGTTAAGGAAGAAGTTGGGGCCGACCAGCTTCACCGTTGGCGGCGGGGATACAGTGAAGTACCGCCGAAGTTGACGACCCGTCAGCACGACCGGCGTTATGACCGGCTCGGAATTAAGATGCCCCTTAGTGAGAGCCTGGCAATGACCCAGAAGCGCTTGTTGCCGTTTTGGGAAGACCAGGTAGCGCCCCGGTTGCTTGACGGTAAGAATCAGCTGATTGTTGCTCACGGTAGCTCGCTTCGGGCCCTGATTAAGTACCTCGATCAAATTCCGGACGACCAGATTGACAAGGTGGAAGTACCAAACGGTAAGCCGATTTGGTATAAGTTCGATAACCACCTCCGCATCGTTAACAAGACATTTATTACTATGGATGGTGAATAAGATGGCAATTCATGAACTCGAAAATAACCCGGATCTTAAGGGCCAAGTGCGGCTGATCGACAACGTTAGCTATGCGGCAATTGACGGGCGGCCACTTAAGATGGCAATTCTGGAACCGTGGACCCAGCGTTTCCAACTGAAGTATAACCCGTTGCCGCGGCCATTAATTGTCTTTGTTCAGGGAAGTTCCTGGCGTGTGGGTAAGATGGGTGAACAGATTCCCCAGTTAATCCAGTTTGTTAAGGCTGGCTATGTGGTTGCCACCGTCCAACACCGCAATACCCTGGATGGCTACCCGTTCCCGGCATTTCTCCAAGACGTCAAGACCGCAATTCGCTATCTCCGGCGGCACGCCATTAAGTATGCAATTGACCCTGAGAAGGTGGCCATTTGGGGGACGTCATCCGGAGCAAATGCGGCGATGCTGGTGGCACTGACCGGGGATGACCCCCGTTATGCCGGCCACCTCTATTTGACCGAGTCCGACCGGGTCAACGCGGTTGTCAGTTGCTTTGCCCCAATGGATATTAAGGATACCTTTGAGTACACGGCGGCGGTACCGGGCAGTGAATTATTGAAGTTCTGCCTGCTTGGAATGGACACGAAGAAGTGGCCAGAAAAAGAAAAGGAGATGAGTCCCCTGTACCAGGTAAAGCCTGGCCAGGACTATCCACCATTTCTCTTACTCCATGGTGACGCTGATAAGGTTGTTCCTTACCACCAGATGGAGGACATGTACCATAAGCTGACCGATGAAGATTATGATGTTGAAGCCTACCGGGTAAAGGGCGCTAACCACGAGAAGGACTTCTGGAGCGCAAAGGTTTACCAGGTCGTCCAGGAATTCCTCGACCAGCAACTTAAGAATTAAAAATGAAGGACCCTTAGCGCCGTCAGTTGACACGGTACTAAGGGTCCTTTTACTTATTTATCTTTTACGTACTGGAGAATGTCACCGGGCTGGCAATCCAGGACCTGGCAAATCTTTTCGAGAGTAGCAAAGCGAATCCCGCGGGCCTTACCGGTCTTAAGAATCGACAGGTTGGCCGGTGTGATACCGATTTGCTTGGCAAGTTCCTTAGAGCTAATTCCCCGTTGGTCCATCACCAGTCCTAATGTTACCTTAATCACAGACTCACCACCTAAATAATACTATCAGCGTCTTGCTGAAGGGCAATTCCGCGCTTGAAGATCAAGTAAATAATTAACAGAAAAACGATGAAGCCAATGCCGTTACCGAAGCTGTCATTTGTCATCACGATAAAGCTGACAAACGGCTTTGCTTGAACCAGGTGTAGCCAGATAGTGGTGAAGCCGCTAATGATTACCCAAGCGATTTCTAGCCACAGAATCAGTTGTAATGCCTGGCAGTTGGCCGCAATAAAGTAGTGGCCCCGGTTAAGGTTGTTCAGTAAACGGTGGGTTGCGAGTAGCTCAGCGAAGGCGAGGGCAGCGATGATTACTGCTACCAGCCCCTGAATGACGAGATTGATGGTCAAGGGGGTGTTAAGGAACGTGTGGGGTGAAACTAGGCAACAAATTCCGGCAATCACGGTTGCAAAGGCGGTAAAGAAGGTAGCAACGATACCGAGGTCAATGCCTACCTGGGCTAATCCCAAAACGAACTTGACTAACTTTTCTTTCATCATCAGTCACTCCTCCAGTGGTTCTTATTTACAAAATTATTGTAAAACAATAATTAAATATCGTCAAACAATAATTAGAATTGGCCAAATAAAAAGAGCCGGCTCTTAATACCGACTCAGTAGGTAATATTTTTCACTTGACCTTAGGCAAGGGTTCCCATTGGATCCCATGGCTTAAGAACGATCGGTTCCTGAGCCTGCTCCTTCAGCAGCTTATCCGACAGGTACTTCTTGTTAATGACGATTTGGAAGCAATATTGGTCCATCCAGTCGTCACTCATAACGAAGTAGCCCTTGTGACCAACCTTGTTTCCCCAAGAGTTTTCAACCCTCCACTTGGTTGGCTGGTCATCAACCAGGTCAACTCCGGTTAAGACCATGGCGTGGTCCATCATGCTCTGACCGTAGTCCAGCATTTGCGCCTTGGTCATGTCCAGGTCAACGTCAAATAGTTCACTGTAAAGGTAAGTGTTGAGGGCCATGATCCCAAGCTTGGTTTCAGAGTACTTGACCACGTCGGATCCAAACCAGACACTTTCGCCGCCCTTCAGTTGGTCAATGGCGAGTTGCTTGAACTCATCCATCGGCAGGTTAAGGTGCTTGATTTGCCGGCCGCCAACGACGTTACCGAGCATGTCGATTGTGTAGGTCTTGTGGTATTCCTTGTCAGCGGTTGGGGCCTGGATAATGGAGACGTAATCTTCCAGGTTCCAGCCAACGTACTTCTTGAAGAATTCCTGAGGGGTCAGGTTGGCGTCCCGGTGGTATTCGTTATCCTTCTTAGTCCGGTATTCAAAGTCAAAGTGGGTAGCGGGTTCCCCAAAGGCGTAGGCGAGGATTCGGTAGACTTCGTTGAGCATCTTTTGCCGGGCGGTGTTCAGTTCGTCATCGCTAGCGTTGTCTTCGTTGACCATCTTACGCAGGATAACGGCGTCGTGCCGGAGCTTGTTGTTCAGCACTTCATTGATGCCCCGGGAGTTGTTGGAGTTGAATGATTCTGGCATGGCTGTTTTCGGAACAACCCCGTACTTTTCAATGAGGGCGCAAAGCATGTCCCATTGGCCACCATCACTTTGTGGAGCAGCCATTAACCAGGCCACCTTCCGGCTGTCAGCATCCTTCTTGGCGGTCTTCAAGACATTTTCGTAGAAGTAGTTGGCCTTTTCAAATTTGTCCCAGAAGAACTGGTAGGACTGCGAAAGCTCGAAGTTATCGGGAAGGTTGAACTTTTGCTGCATGTCGTGCCGCATGGTGTTCAGGGCAGCAAACATCCAGCAGCGACCAGACTGCTTTTGGTCGGCGACGTTTCCCGTCTTGAGGTCGATTGAGAAGTGGGGGTCGTTGTCCTTGATTGAGTGCCAATCAAAGCTGGCATTCCGGACCCCATTCTTGGTAACGGCGCGTTCTAAAACTTGACTGTCACGCCGGTTGTCGTAGTCGGCGCGGAAGTTAGCGATATCATCGTTAGAAATAGCAAAACTCATTTAATGAGCCTCCTTTAAATTGTTACTACCTATTATAAAACAAAAGCCAGCACAACATAATAAAACGGCTGCCCAATTCAAAAAAGCGCCACGCGTTAGGAAAACCTAATCGCAAGGCGCATTTAAACTGGTTAGATTGCTTACCGGGCATGTAAAACCTTGGGCCCGTTCTGGGTGCCGACAATCACGTCGTTGACCCGATTTAAGAAGAGGCCGCTCTCGACGACGCCTACCATGTGGATAAGCTCGTCGGCAAGTTGGGCCGGATGGTCAACCTTGCCCAGGTGGAGGTCAATGATGTAGTTCTTTTCGTCAGTCAAGAACTTGTTGTCGCCATCCATCCGCCAGCTCGGCTTGTAGCCCTTCTTTTCCAAACGGTTGAAGACTAACTGGGCACCGAACGGGATTACTTCAATTGGCAACGGGAATTTCCCCAGCTGGTGGACTAACTTGCTTTCGTCGACGATCCAGATGATCTTGTCGGAAGCATTAGCAACGATCTTTTCCCAGAGGAGGGCACCGCCGCCACCCTTGATTCCTTGGAAGTCGTCGCTAACTTCATCGGCCCCGTCAATGCAGAGGTCGATATGGTCAACTTCGTCAATGTCCTTAATGGTGATTCCCAGCTCCTTGGCCTGCTTGGCGGTCCGACTGGAGGTCGTAACCCCGGTAATGCCGGTTAATTCCCCAGCTTGGACCCGCTTGCCAAGTTCGTCAACCATGTAGCGGACGGTTGACCCGGTCCCCAGGCCGACAATCATCCCTGACTTAATGTAGTTAACCGATTCCTGGCCGGTTTGGGCCTTTAATTCGTCTTGATTCATTTTCGTAAATCCTCCTAAATTGTGCGGTCATCCGGTGATAATAGCTTTTGGTATTCGGGATGACGGCGAAACTCCGCCTTTGCAAAGGGACACATTAGTTTTACCGTTAACTGGTGCTCACTCGCGTAGTCCACGAAATGGCGCACGAGCTCGTTGGCAATCCCCTGTCCACGAAAGTCGGGGTGGACAAAGACCCGTTCGACCACGACCCGGTCGTCAGCAACGGCCGGAAAGCTTAGTTCACCAATTAGGGGGTGAAACTGGTCCTTGGCAATGAGCTTATTTCCATCAACAACAAATTCCATCACTATCACATCCATTCAAATTTAATTTTCGATAAAGTCGGGCGAAAAGTCAAGCTAACCAATACCATTGGTAACCAATCTATCCTATAATATTACAATAGTGATTTATTAATGAGGTGAAATAACTGTGAAACGCGGATTTAAAATCGTGTCAAAAAAGGCCGACGATGGCTTGTCCCTCCCCAAGCGGCAGACAGCTAAGGCGGCTGGTTATGACTTTGCCGCTTCCGAGGACTTTACCCTCCCTTCAATCTGGAAGGGGAACTTTTTAAGGGTCCTCTGGGCGCTTTTTAAGCAGAAGAAAGTCAGCGACGAAGATTTTCAAAGTGCGGACGCTTGTTTAAAACCGTATTTAGTACCTACAGGGGTCAAAGCCTACATGCAGGATAATGAATTCCTCCTGTTGGCCAACCGCTCGAGTGGCCCTTTAAAACGGCGGCTGATTTTGCCCAACGGGATTGGGATTGTCGACGCGGATTACTATGATAACGACAGTAACGAGGGTGAAATTTTCTTTCAGCTGATTAATTTTGGCCTGCGCGACTACCATATCAAGAAGGGTGAACGGATTGGCCAGGGAATCTTTATGCCATTCCTCTTGGCCGATGGTGAGACGGCACCACACGCCCAACGGACCGGCGGATTTGGCTCAACTAAAAAGTAAGGAGGAGAGAAATTGGCAAAGGTAAGGACACAGTATGTTTGTCAAAACTGCGGGTACAGTTCACCCCGCTATCTTGGCCGGTGCCCCAACTGTGGTCAATGGAATTCCTTAGTTGAGGAGCAGGTTCAGACGAAGTCAACGGCAACCAAGGCGCGGCCGACAACCACCCTAACTGGTCTCGTTGCCAAGCCCCAAAAGATTAATGAGATCAACAGCAAGGAAACGCCGCGGGTTAAGACCAAGTTAAACGAACTCAACCGGGTCCTGGGCGGTGGAATTGTCCCCGGCTCGTTGATCTTGATTGGTGGGGACCCGGGGATCGGGAAGTCAACCCTGTTACTGCAGGTGTCTGGCCAGCTCAGTGATGAAGGGCACCGGGTTCTCTATGTTTCCGGAGAAGAAAGTGGTACGCAGATTAAGATGCGGGCGGAACGCCTCGGTGTTGCGGGGGATGAGTTCTATGTTTATCCGGAGACGAACATGGACAGCATTAAGGACACTATCCGTGAGATTAAGCCGTCCTACGTGGTTATCGATTCTGTCCAGACCATGCAGGCAACGGATGTGACGTCAGCCATCGGGAGTGTCTCCCAGATTCGGGAGGTTACCGCCCAGTTGATGCAGATTGCCAAGAGTAATAACATCACAATCTTTGTGGTTGGTCATGTTACCAAGGGGGGCGCCCTGGCTGGTCCAAAGATCCTGGAACACATGGTAGATACGGTCCTCTACTTTGAGGGGGACCTCCACCATACCTACCGGATTTTGCGGTCAGTTAAGAACCGTTTCGGCTCGACGAACGAACTGGGAATCTTTGAAATGCACACCAACGGGTTGACGGAGGTTAAGAACCCTTCCGAGATTTTCCTGGAGGAGCGTTTAGCCGACGCTACGGGTTCGGCCGTAGTGGTTTCCTTAGAGGGGACCCGACCAATCTTGGTCGAAATCCAGGCCCTGGTGACGCCGACAGTCTACGGAAATGCCCAGCGAACCGCTACCGGTTTGAGTAGAAACAGGGTATCATTAATAATGGCCGTTCTGGAAAAGCGGGCCAACCTGATGCTGCAAAACCAGGATGCTTACTTAAAGGCTGCTGGTGGGGTTAAATTGGACGAGCCGGCAATCGACTTGGCAATCGCCATCAGTATCGCCTCAAGTTACCGCGACAAGGGGACCCGGCCGGCAGACGCCTTCGTTGGCGAAGTCGGTTTGACTGGTGAAATCCGGCGGGTCAACCGGATTGAACAACGGGTCGCCGAGGCGCAGAAACTTGGCTTTCAGCGAATTTTTGTTCCGAAGAACAATCTGAAGGGGTGGAACCCGCCTTCAGGAATTGAGGTCATCGGTGTGGGGACCCTCCGTGAGGCCCTACGGATGGCCCTTGGCTAGAAAGAGAAAAGGAGGAATGCTAATGCTTAAACGGATTATTCGTTTACTCTATATTTTAGTAGGGGCCGCAGTAGGCTTTTATTACCTACCGACACTGTGGGACTTGTTTAAGCTGCACATTTATAGCCCACTGTTGGTATTCTTAGATGTTTTAATTGGTGCAATTATTTTTTGGTTATTATCTTTAGCACTTATGAAACCAACGGTCAGCGTTATTCACCGGGTCGAACACGACCTGACAAGTAAGAGTCCCCTGTATATTTTCTTTGGGGCCCTACTAACGATCCTGGGCTTGGTCATTGCGGTCTTGGTATCGATTCCCTTGTGGCGGACCAAGATTCCGGTGGTCAATAATATCTTACCGATCTTGCTAATGGTCGTTTTCAGTTACTACGGCTTTAAGATTGGCACTTCCCGCTTGGATGACTGGAAGAATTTGGCAATGGTCAAGCGGGGCAAAGACAGTAAGAATGAAGTCCTGGAGCGCCAGGATGATAACTACCACCACTACAAGATCCTGGACACTAATATCCTGATTGACGGGCGAATCTACGACCTCGTTAAGACCGGTTTTTTAGAAGGAACCTTACTGGTACCCAATTTTGTGCTCTATGAGTTGCAGTATATTGCGGACTCGGGCGAGAGCATCAAACGGGTTCGGGGCCGGCGGGGCCTGGACATCCTCAACAAGCTACGGAGCGAAAAGATTGTCCCAATCGAGATGTATGACGGTGACTTTGAGGATATTCCCGAGGTTGATAGCAAGCTGATTACCCTTGCCAAGAAGGTTGATGGGGTAATTGTGACGAACGACTACAACCTCAACAAGGTCATCCAGTTTCAAAACGTGGATGTGTTAAACATCAATAACCTGGCCAAGTCTCTGCGGCCACGGGTTATTCCTGGCGAAACCCTGAAGGTGGTTGTTGTCAAGAAGGGGACCGAGCGTCAGCAGGGGGTTGCCTACCTTGATGATGGCACAATGGTGGTTGTTGAAGACGGCCGGTTCTTCATGAACAAGCCGATTGAAGTTGAGGTTACCAGTGCTCTCCAGACCGATGCCGGCCGGATGATTTTCGCTCGGCCCCTCCATTCGCAGCGGGGGATTGATGAGCAACACGACAATGGCTCAGCGGCGAAGAAGAATTCCAAAGACAAGCCTGAGCCTAAGAAAGGTAAGGGTCATAAGTAATATTAATGAAAATGGCCCCGGGTATTTTGGAGATTCAAGATATCCGGGGCCATTATTATGATTTAAAACAAAAAAAGAGATAGCTTGGGAATGCTATCTCGTTAGGGAGTATATGATAACCTTAGGGGAGATTATCATAAGTAATTATTTTTTCGTTACTATTGGGAGGAGTAATTGAAAAATAATAGGTTTCATTGATGTAGAAAGCTATTAACTTTCTACGCTTTATATACTAACAATAGAATGTGAAGAAAGTATGACCAAACAGTTAAATATCTTTTAGCGGGGTTAAAAGCATTCGTTTGGCGATAACGGCCGCGTCATGAAAGCGAATGTGTTAAAATTATTGAGAAGAAATTTTAAATTAATGAACGGATGGGAGTAGGTTAAAATGCTAACAATTTACAATACCTTGACACGGAAGAAAGAAATATTTAAACCCCTGCACCCGGGGATTGTTAACATGTATGTCTGTGGTCCCACCGTTTATAACTACATTCATATTGGCAATGCGCGGAGTGCAATCGCCTTTGATACTGTCCGGCGGTACCTGGAGTTCAAGGGTTACCAGGTCAACTACGTTTCTAACTTTACGGACGTTGACGATAAGATGATTAAGGCGGCCCATGAACAGGGAATCACCGTTCCCCAACTGGCGGATAAGTATATCAAGGCCTTCATGGAAGACACCACGGCAATCAACATTGAACCGGCGACGAGCCATCCCCGGGCAACCGAGCATATCCCGGAAATCATCAACTTTGTTCAGCGCCTAATCGATAAGGGCTACGCATACGCAAAGGATGGGGATGTCTACTACCGGGCCCGTAAGTTTGCCCACTATGGTGAATTATCCGGACAATCGATTGATGACTTGGAAGTTGGCGCGAGTGAACACGTTAGTGCCGACGAGGTCAACAAGAAGGAGGACCCAATGGACTTTGCCCTTTGGAAGGCGGCTAAGCCAGGGGAAATTTCGTGGGATTCACCATGGGGAAAGGGACGGCCCGGCTGGCACATTGAGTGCTCGGTAATGTCCACTAAGTACCTCGGTGACACCCTTGATATCCATGCTGGTGGCCAGGACCTGGAGTTCCCCCACCACGAAAATGAAATTGCCCAAAGTGAAGCCGCCACCGGTCACAAGTTTGTTCGTTACTGGATGCATAACGGCTTTGTGACGATTGGTAAGGACAACGAAAAGATGAGCAAGTCCCTCCACAACTTCATTACGGTCCACGACATCATTAAGACGGTGGATCCGCAAGTGCTGCGCTTCTTCATGGCCACCACCCAGTACCGGCGGCCAATCCAATATAGCGAAGCTAACCTCACGGATGCCAAGAACAACCTTGAGCACATCCAAACCGCCTTTGACAACCTGAAATACCGGGAAAAGGATGCCCAGGATGGTGACGATGCTAATGTTCAAAAGCAAGTAGCCGAGTATACGAATCGCTTCATTGACGCAATGGACGACGACATCAACGTCCAAAACGGGATCGCGGTGGTCTATGAACTAGTGAAGGCGGCCAACACCTATGCCCAAGCGGCAACCGTTTATCGTGGCGGCTTGAAAGAGTTCGAAACGGCAATGGTCAAGCTTATCAGCATCTTCGGCATTAAACTGGTGGCAACGGACAACGAGATCGATGACGAAAAGATCAAGGCCCTGATTGAAGAGCGGAACCAAGCCCGGAAGAACAAGGATTTTGCCCGGAGTGACCAGATTCGTGATGACCTAAAGAAGCAGGGGATTATCCTTGAAGATACCCCCCAGGGAACTCGTTATAAGAAGGAGTAACAAAAGAAGTAATGGAAAAAGCAAACTATCAGCAGTTAAACGGAATTGCCCTGGCCTACCTGGGGGATGCCGTTTATGAAGTATTCATTCGCCAGCACCTATTAAGCAAGGGGCTTAGTAAGCCCACAAAGTTGCAGCACTTGGCGACCCACTATGTCTCTGCCAAGGCCCAGGCGGCTTTGATTGACCTGATGAAGGCCGACCAGCTCCTAAGTGATGAGGAATGGGCCTACTTTAAACGGGGACGGAATGCCAATAGTCACACCCATGCCAAGCACACTTCGGTCCTCACTTACCGGATTTCAACCGGCTTTGAGGCCTTGATGGGCTACCTGCAGCTCTCGGGGCAGCAGGACCGGTTAGCGGAACTTGCCGAATGGTGTATTAAACAAGTTGAGGAGGGACGGACCAAGCATGAAGACTGAGCATACTGATTTTATTATTGGCCGGCACCCGGCAGTAATGGCGTTGAAGTCGGACCAGGAGATCAATAAGGTCTTCGTTCAGTCTGGCCTTAAGGCGGATGCAATCGCTCAGATCATTAAGTTAGCAAAGGAAAAGCGGTTGGTAATTTCTAATGTGCCCAAGACCAAATTGGACCAGATGACCGACCACCAGAACCATCAGGGGGTGGCCCTAGCGGTTGCCGCCTACCACTATGCCAGCATTGATGACCTCTTTGCTAACGCCGAGAAGAAGGGGGAGGACCCCTTCTTCTTGATCCTGGATGAGTTGGAAGACCCCCATAACCTGGGTTCAATTATCCGGACCGCGGATGCAGCAGGGGTTCACGGGATTATTATTCCCCGGCGGCGGGCGGTCGGCCTGACCTCTGTGGTGGCCAAGACGTCCACGGGCGCCATTGAACATGTCCCGGTTGCCCGGGTGACTAACCTGGTGCAGACCGCTAAGGAGCTCCAGTCGCGTGGTGTTTGGCTGTTTGGAACTGACATGCGTGGTAAGGACTACCGGACCTGGGACGCGCATGGTGCGGTGGCCCTCGTGATTGGCAACGAGGGAAAAGGGATCTCGTCTCTTTTGAAGAAGACCTGCGACGAAATGCTGACAATTCCCATGATTGGTCACGTTCAAAGCCTAAACGCCAGTGTGGCGGCCAGCCTGTTGATCTACCAGGGCTTTAACTCCCGGCATCCATTAGCATAAATTGAAAAGACAAACTCTAGTGATCACCGCTAAAGTTTGTCTTTTTAAATCCCAAATTTGTTTATCAATGCCTTATCACCTGTAAGGGCTTTCATATTTTCCATTTAACATCGCAGTGGATTTTTCCCTTACGTGGTGGACAAAGTGGCCGTTAGCGTTCGATCGCGTGTTTTTTAAAGGTGGACCATTTATTGTCTCGTCCCGACTGCTTTGTTAAATTAGCAACAGACACGTGGATTTTAATTTGGAAAGGTTTATTGGGACATTTCTAAACCCAATAATGGGGAAGGTAAATACCATTATTAGGGAACTACCGGCATTATGTCAGGAGTTAAAATCGTGACGGGTTAATTGAATCTTTAGGGAGTTTTATTGATGCGTTTGGATGAAGAAAAAAGGGATCTGATCAAGTTTTGTGCAGATTTGAGCGATG
Source organism: Limosilactobacillus avium (assembly GCF_947381485.1). Lineage (NCBI taxonomy): Bacteria > Bacillati > Bacillota > Bacilli > Lactobacillales > Lactobacillaceae > Limosilactobacillus > Limosilactobacillus avium. The sequence goes on from NZ_CANCWN010000008.1 coordinate 45,075, forward strand.
AGGAGTTCATCCTCCTCTTTCGCCAGTACCTCCCCTTAGTTCGGCGGATATGGCAGCATTATTATGTGCCGGGCCTGGAATTAGCCGACTGGGAGCAAGAAGCACAACTAGTGTTGATCAAGGTGATTCGTTCCTATACCGGAACAAATGATAGCCAGTTTGGCGGCTTTTACAAGCAGAGCCTGGTCAACAAAATTTTGGACCTTTACCGGGCGCGGCAAGCACGCAAAAGAATTCCGGCGGGGAAGGTGGCCCCACTAAATGATGACTTCGCAGAAATTCTGAATGACCCCCACCAGGTCCAACCGGAAGACACCATTTATTGTCACTACTGCATTCGTAAATTGATGCAGTCCTGTTCGGCATTCGAACGGACCGTTTTGATCAGTTACCAGAAGGGGTATTCGACAAACGAGCTGGCGGCCGTACTTAATTGCAGTAAGCGGCAAGTACAAAGTGCGATGAGCCGCAGCCGGCAAAAATTGATCGACATCCTAAAACGCTAGTTAACTGCCATTCGCTTGCTTTCTACTGGTAATTCGTGATAATCTATTCCCTGTGTGGAGGTGTTAGTATGGCACAGAAGAAAGTGGCCTTAGAATGTACCAAATGCGGTGCGTGAAACTACACGATTACTGCTAACCCTCAGCGTCAAGAGCGCTTAGAATTACGAAAATTCTGTAAACATTGCGGGGAATATACACTTCACCGCGAGAGTAAATAGGTGGAGGCAAATATGCACTTAATTCGTTTTATTAAAAGCGTTAACCATGAAATGAAACTAGTCGTTTGGCCAACGGCACAGGAGAACCGGCGTGATACAACCATTGTCATCTCGCTGACACTCTTTTTCGTCCTGTTCTTTGCCCTGTTCGACTGGTTGATTCAAATGTTTATGAAACTGTTTGTTTAACAGATAGTGGTAAAACAAGCAGTGGTCTGTTATACTAGCTGTGACGAACTTCGTAGATTTGCGAAGTTTTTTATTTTGGCAAAATTTTGAATTAAAGAGGAGGATTCATCGTGGAATCACATGAAAAACGCTGGTATGTGCTCCATACCTATGCCGGATACGAAAACCGGGTCAAGAGTAACTTGGAATCACGGGCCCAATCAATGGGCATGCAAGACTACATTTTCCGGGTAGTCGTTGCCGAAGAGACCGTTCGTGAAGTCAAGGATGGCAAGGCCAAGGAAGTCGTTGAAAATACCTTCCCAGGTTACGTCCTGGTTGAAATGATCATGACGGATCAGGCATGGTACATTGCGCGGAACACACCTGGTGTTACTGGGTTCCTTGGTTCTCACGGTGGGGGCTCAAAGCCAACCCCACTGCTGCCAGAAGAAGTTGAACGGATTATGAAGCGGATGGGTGCTGACATTACCGTTAATGACATCGACGTCAAGGAAGGCGACACCGTTAAGGTAATCGCCGGACCGTTTGCGGACCTGACGGGGAAGGTAACGGAAGTTGACCACGAAAAGCAAAAGCTGAAGGTTAACGTCAACATGTTTGGCCGGGAAACTTCCGCTGAACTGGGCTTTGACCAAATCGATACGGTCGAATAATTAATAATTGATTACTCATTATAATTGTGGTATTTTATTAAGGTATGCTATTGGACATACTGTGGGAGAGGTAAATTTTCTGCCTCATCATGACCACAACACGGACTAAGGAGGTTTTGTCTCGTGGCAAAGAAAGTAGCTAACGTTGTCAAGTTGCAAATTCCTGCCGGTGCAGCAACACCAGCTCCACCAGTAGGTCCTGCACTTGGACAAGCAGGTATTAACATCATGGGCTTCACTAAGGAATTCAACGCCCGGACTGCAGACCAAAAGGGTATGCTGATCCCAGTTGTAATTACTGTTTATGAAGACCGTTCATTTGACTTCATTACTAAGACGCCACCTGCTGCTGTCTTACTGAAGAAGGCCGCTGGTGTTGAACACGGTTCCGGTGAACCTAACACGAAGAAGGTTGCTAAGGTAACCAAGGATCAAGTTAAGCAAATCGCCGAAACTAAGATGCAAGATCTAAACGCAGCTGACGTTGAAGCAGCTATGCGCATGATTGAAGGTACTGCACGCAGCATGGGCTTCACTGTTGAAGACTAGTTGCTAAGCAGTCCGGACACCCTATTAAAGTAGTGTGTCTCCGTGGGAGGTATTAACTCCGCTAGACCACATTTGCAAGGAGGAAAAACACAAGATGGCTAAGAATCGTGGTAAGAAGTACCAAGATGCGCTTAAAAAGGTTGACAGCAAGAAGGAATACGCAGTTAACGACGCAGTTCAATTAGTAAAAGACATTGACTTTGCTAACTTTGACTCAACTGTTGAAGTTGCATTTAACTTAAACGTAGATACTAAGCAAGCTGACCAACAATTACGTGGTGCCGTTGTTTTACCAAACGGTACTGGTAAGGACCAAACCGTTATTGTATTTGCCGAAGGTGATAATGCCAAGGCTGCTGAAGACGCCGGTGCTGACTTTGTTGGCTCTGACGACTTAGTAGAAAAGATCCAAGACGGCTGGCTTGACTTTGACGTGGCCATTGCTACGCCAAACATGATGCCTAAGGTTGGTCGTTTGGGTCGGATCTTGGGACCTAAGGGCTTAATGCCTAACCCAAAGACTGGTACGGTTACGATGGACGTTGCTAAGGCGGTTTCTGACGCCAAGGCTGGTCAAGTTACCTACCGGACTGACCGTGATGGTAACGTTGCTGTACCATTCGGTAAGGTTTCCTTTGATACCGATAAGTTAGTTGAAAACCTGAAGACTTTGGAAGACATCGTTGTTAAGGCTCGTCCTGCTTCAGTTCGGGGTACTTACATCAAGCATGCTTCCATCGCTTCGACTTTCGGCCCAAGCGTTACGCTTGATTTGACTTCATTCTAAATTTAAGTTGAACCTAATTAAAAGGGGAAGACAGCGTTAATGATGACGTTGTCTTCCTCTTTTTTAATTTTAAAAAAATACTCTAATTATTTTATAATCAAAAGACTGCCAGGGCGGGATTAAACGGTAGAATAATAATAATTTTTATAACGAAAATCTGCTGAAACTAAATTCATTACTTAACAAGCGGGTGGTTTTAGTGTATACTACTTGCCAATGACAGTTTTATTAAAAACAAATTAGAACTGTGAAAACATTTTTAAGGAGTGACGACAATGACAAAGTTTAAGTATTCTAAACGAGTTCCAGCAGACGGCACGGATGCGGTGGGTGCTATCCTGAAAGCAGCGGCGGATCCGAAGATTATTTCCTTTGCTGGTGGATTACCAGCTCCTGAACTGTTCCCCGTAAAGGAAATGCAAGCGGCCGTTGACAAAGTCTTTGAAGAACATGGCCAGGAAGCGATGCAATACGGGGCCGCCAAGGGGGTTACTGCGCTCCGTGAGTTGATCCTCCAACACGTTAAGGAAAAGGAAGGCGTCACCGGCGTCCTCGATAACGTCTTGGTAACAACCGGTTCAGAACAGGTCCTGGACCTGGTGGGGAAGGCATTCGTTAACCCCGGTGACACGGTCTTGGTTGAACAGCCGACCTACCTTTGTGCCCTGGACGTTTTCAAGTCCTATGGTTCTAAGTTCGTGGGCGTGGCCATGGATGAACAGGGGATGAAGATGGATGCCCTTGAGGACGCCCTCAAAGCCCATCCGGAGACTAAGCTGATTTATACCGTACCTAACTTCCAAAACCCAACCGGCCGAACAATGGCCGTTGACCGCCGGAAGAAACTCGCTGAGTTAGCTGCTAAGTATGATGTTTATGTTCTCGAAGACAACCCGTATGGTGAGATTCGCTTTGCCGGGACCCATGTTCCCGCAGTTAAGTCCTTTGACGAAACCGGTCACGTCTTTTACATGAGTACCTTCTCTAAGACCCTGGCACCCGGATTCCGCCTTGGCTGGGTAGTCGCCGATACGGACGTCATCAATAAACTGACGGTGTTGAAGCAGTCTGCGGACCTACATACCGATAACTTGGCCCAGTACGCGGTGGTTGAATTCTTGAATAATAATGACCTTGACGCACACGTAAAGGAGATCAGTGACCTTTACGGTAAGCGTAAGCAATTGATGGCGGATGGACTTAAGAAGTACTTCCCGGCTGGTGTTAAGTACACTAATCCAGAAGGGGGGATGTTCCTGTGGGTTGAAGTGCCAGGGGTTGACGATACCGTTGAGCTCTTCAAGGAATGTCTCAAGCACAACGTTGCTTTTGTACCAGGCGATCCATTCTTTGCGAGTAAGCCACAACCAGGGGCTTTCCGCCTGAACTACTCAAATGCCAAAGAAGACCAGATCAAGGTCGGGATGAAACAACTAGGTGAAGCACTCCAAGAAGCGGTTAATAAGTAGAAAATAGACAAAACTTATCCTTCAGTTTTGGGATGGGGTCGAATTAACAGTTGATTCGACCCCAGCTTTTTTTGTTTGTTCTACTAATCAATTGCTAAGAAAAATGTCCGACATTCATTACTGTTATATCAACAATTTAAAACACTGATAATAATTATATTATTATAAATATACAATAACGATTTGACAATTTCCTAATTAGTCGATAAACTAGTTGCGATAATCAATGTTGCCAAAAGGGTGACTTGTAGCGGGGAGGAAGTAAGATGCTGTCATTACTTGATGCGGTTGATCAGCCGTTAGTCACGGTTGTAATTCTTATTTTGCTAGTGATTATTGGGGTAGCGCTAACAATTAGTTTTGTCTTCTGGCTTCTCTTTCGTCATAATCTGAGGAAGGGGTAGACTATGCTGGTATATTTCTTTACGGGAGTCTGGATGATCAGCCTCCTGATTTTTCTAATTTATACTCTTATTAGTATTTTCTTTCGGTCATTTTCGTATCCCACAGACTACATCGCCTTTGCCGGGAACCAGGTGACGGACAAGGTTGACAAGCAACTGCGCTACTTTATCATTGTGCCCTGTTTCAATGAGGAAGCGGTGATTAAGCAGACTATCCAGCACCTCTTAGGCTTTGGGGAGTTCGAGGTGGTGGTGGTTGATGATGCAAGTACCGATAACTCGGCAGCCGAAATTCGCCAAATTAGGAGTCCACGGCTACACCTGCTCCAGCGCCAACTACCGGATGCACATACGGGAAAGGGGGACGTTTTAAACTTCGCCCTTGATTACATCCGGCAGCAGATTAAGCAGCGGGGAACCACACCGGAAAAGACAATTGTTGGGGTCGTTGATGCCGACGCCGAGCTCGCCCCTAATGCGGCCCAGCGTCTGAATGGCTATTTTTCTTCGCCGGCTGGGAACGTCTGTCAGATGCGGGTGAAGATGTACCCCCACTTTAAAACGGAATTACAGATCCTTCAGGACATTGAGTTCTTCAGTATTAACCACATGACCCAGATAATGCGGATGTACACCAGGACCGTGGGCTTGAGTGGCAATGGGCAGTTCTTCCGCCTGGCCCCAATTCTTGCCAAGAATGGTCCCCATCCCTGGGGGAATGCCTTACTGGATGACTACGAATTGACGATTAAGATGCTTTTAAAGGGCCTGCACGTGGACTACATGACGGAAACCTACGTTTATCAGGAGGCACTGGCTTCCTTGAAGAAGTTTATCCGCCAACGTAGCCGGTGGATTCAAGGAGACCTTAACTGCCTGAAGTACCTCCCCGCGATTGTGAAGAGCCGGCGACTAAAGACGGCCCAGAAGACGGGAATTTACTACTTCCTCTGTCAACCGTGGATTAACGCCCTGGCCGACACTGCCATCATTGTCTTGACGGTCTTCAGTTTCTTTCACCTGGACAAGCTTTTCGGTAACCTGCCGGGACTGGCCCTGATTGCGATGGTAGTCTTAGTGGCGCTCTTTTCCTTATTATGGGGGATTGTGTTCAGCTTCTTCTACCGGCATGACCTTCGCCACTTTGATGAACCCGCAATTACCCGGCGCCAGTATTTACTGTTGCCCTTTGGCGTATCGTACCTTTACGTTGTGCTCTTCTTCAGTATTGTCATGGCCTTTTGGCGGTGGCTCTTTCATGAAAACTCGTGGATTAAGACGGAGCACGGCAAGGGTTGATGGTGAAAGGAAGTTAGGAAAACAATGAAGCAGATAAAAGTAATGGCCGTTTTTGGTACCCGCTCGGAGGGAATCAAGATGGGCCCGGTCGTGCGCATACTAATCGAGGATGATCGCTTTTCACCGGTGGTAGTGTCGACGGGTCAGCACGCCGAAATGCTCCAGCAGGTACTGGATGTTTTTCATATCAGGCCGGACTACGACCTCAAGATCATGAAACCGGGGCAGGGGTTGACACAGATAACGATGACCACCATGCAGCGCTTGGAGCCCATCGTCCAAAAGGAACGGCCAGCAATCATGCTTGTTCACGGGGACACCAGCTCTGCTTATGCAGCCGCACTGACGGCCTTTTATAACCGAATTGCGATTGGCCACGTGGAGGCCGGCTTGCGGACGTGGAATAAGTATTCGCCATACCCGGAAGAGATGAACCGGCAGATGATTGACGACCTGGCCGACCTCTACTTTGCGCCCACCGCGACGAGTGCTGATAACCTCCACCGTAGCAACCACCAACAGGGGATTACCGTTACCGGTAACACGGCGATTGACGCCTTGAAGTACACGGTTAACCAGGATTACCACCATCCGGCCTTAGAAAAGATTGCCCCCAACCACCAGATCATCCTGCTGACCATGCACCGGCGGGAAAACTGGGGACAACCGATGAAAGAAACCTTCCGGGCCATCAAAGATGTCGTTGATGCCCGGGCGAACTTGGACGTCATTTATCCGGTTCACCTAAACCCCATTGTCCGTAACACTGCGGATGAGGTGTTTGCGGGGGACCCGCGGGTGCACCTGGTTGATCCCTTAGATGTTGTTGACTTTCATAACATCATGAGTCGCTCCTTACTGGTGATGAGTGATTCTGGTGGGGTGCAGGAGGAGGCTCCGGCCCTACATAAGCCGGTACTGGTGCTCCGTGACACAACAGAACGGCCTGAAGGTGTGGCGGCCGGGACCCTGAAGCTGGTTGGAACTAGCTATGATAACGTTAAAAAACAGTTGACGAGCTTACTCGATAACCAGGAAGAGTACCAAAAAATGAGCAGTGCACAAAACCCGTATGGTGATGGGCACGCCAGTGAACGGATTCTTTCCGCAATTGACGAGTGGGCGCACTAACTTGAGATCTTTATATATGGGAGTGAGACAGAACTAGCTTGCTAGTTCGTTTTTCGCCGTAAAACTAGTCTTTAGAAAGCACAAAGAGGGCTCTAGTGTTCGGACTTTTTCGAACACTAGAGCCCCTTTGTGTGTTGTGCCGTAGCATTAACTATATAGGAAGCTTATGTTACAGCCCCTTTTTAAATGGAAGAAGGAAGACAGGGGTAATGCAAAACCCTGTCTTCCTCCTTAGAAAACCTATTTTAATTTTATCTTAGCTAAAGGTACCAGGTGGGTATGGTGGCGCAGCTTATAGTAGAGGTAGAAGAAAATGAAGAGTGGCACACTCATGTAGGTGATCAAAATGTTGGACCAATCGAGTTTTAAGAAGGCGTCAACGTTTTGACCAACGATAACGACGATGCAGAGAACAAAGGCAAACAGGGGACCAAAGGGGAAAAGTCCGGCATGGTAGTCAAGCTCGTCTAAGGTATGGCCCTGCCGTAAGAAACCGCGACGGAACCGGTAGTGGGCAATCGCAATTCCTAACCATTCCATGAACCCGCCAAGACTAGTAGCGGCAATCAGGTAGTTGTAAACGTTTGGACCGATGAACTGGAGGGCCCACAGTGCCAACTCAAAATTGCCATTGCGAGGAAGCTGACGATTGGGACACCCCGGTGATTGACGCGGCGGAATCCTTTCCACAAGAAACCATCGACTGACTGGGAGAAGAGAATCCGGGAAATGGCGTAGAGCCACGAGTTAGCTGACGAGAGAACCGCGATTAAGATGACAAAATTCATAATCCCCGCGGCATAGCGGAGCCCGGCGTACTGGAAGATCAGGGTGAAGGGGCTGGTCACAATGTCTTGCACATCAGAGCTGAGAAGGTTCTTATTGGTGTAAGGAAGGACGCAGGCAATCACGAAAATCGTCAGGACGTAGAAGAGTAGGATACGCCAGAAGGTGGCGTGAATTGCCCGGGGAACACTGTGCTTGGGGTCGGCCGATTCACCTGCGGCAATCCCAACCATTTCCGTCCCCTGGAAGGAAAAACCAGAGACAACGAAGGCACTAATGATTCCCGGGACCCCGTTGACGAAGGGGGCCTTCTTATAGGTGAAGTTCTGGAAGCCCAATGCATGGTGGTCGCCAATCAAACCGCAGATAACCGCAATTCCCACGATGACAAAGATTACCACGGCGGCGACCTTTAGCAGGGCCAACCAAAATTCAGTTTCACCATAGGCCCGTACTGAGAAGTAATTGATTGTAAAAATAATAACAAAGGCCAGGAGACTGAAGAGCCAGGACGGGACATGGGGGAACCAGAAGTTCATGACAATCCCGACGGTGGAGAGTTCTACGGCAACGATAATAGCCCCACAGAACCAGTAGTTCCATCCCATGGCAAAACCGAGGGCGGGGTCAACATAGCGGTTGGCGTATTCGGCAAAAGAACCACTGCGGGGGTTATAGGTTGCCATCTCAGCGAGGCTGGTCATTAAGAAAAAGACCATTAATCCCATGACAAAGTATGCGATTAGGCTACCGCCGGGGCCAGCAGTTGTGATTGCGGACCCACTGGCAATGAAAAGGCCGGTACCAATTGTCCCACCCAGGGCAATCATCGACAGGTGACGTGACTGTAAGGTATGGCGGATATGGCCATTATGCTGTTGATTATTCAATATGCACATTCCTCCTATATAATAGTTAGTAAAATTGTAGTGCGAACCGGTGAATATTAAAAATACTTATTTCTAATGGTCAGGCATGCGACTGACGCATGGTAATAAGTATTCACTGAGTACATAGTCAGGCATGAGTAGAAAGCATTTCACATGTCGTTGATCTTCACTTATTATTGAATAGTAAAAAGAAAGGAGGAGTAACCGGTGGCAATTTTAAAGCAACTCCGCTGGTTTTTCCGTCAGCAGTGGCGGCAGTATCTTGGTGGGGTGGTTGCCCTAGTATTGGTTGCAATTTGCAACGTCATCCCGGCCCGGATAATTGGTAACGTTGTCGATGCAATCAGCGCCCACCGGGTTAACGGGGGATGGTTGACTTTGCAGATCAGCATTATGCTGAGTGCGGCGATCATTCAATATTTCCTGCGCTTTGCCTGGCAGAAGCTGCTTTACGGCAGTTCCTATGTCCTGGAACGCCAGCTAAGAAGCAGGTTATTTCACCACTTCATGGCAATGGACCCCAGCTTTTACCAGCGGTGGCGGATTGGCGACCTGATGGCCCACGCCACTAACGATGTTGAAGCTGTCCGGGAGGTTGCTAGCTACGGTATCTTGACCTTAGCGGACTCCATTATCACTGGGGGCTCAATGATTATCGCAATGGGCATCTTCGTGAGCTGGCAGCTGACAATTATCACCCTCCTGCCACTGCCGCTCCTCGTTGTTCTGGCTAACCGGTTGGGTAATAAGGTGCACGTTGCCTATGGCCGGGCTCAGCAGGCGTTTGGTCAGCTCAATAATAAAACCCAAGAGAGTATCACGGGAATCAAAGTTGTCCAGGCACTCGGCGAAGAGGAAGCTGACCTGGCCGACTTTCACCGTTATGTTCAACGGGCCCTCCACACAAATCTCAGGGCCTATTTTTGGGATGCCCTCTTTAATCCAGCAACTACGTTAATTATGGGGTTAGCCTACCTCCTTGCGATCGGCTTTGGGGGCTGGTTTGTCGGTCGTGGGCAATTGACGGTCGGTCAGCTGGTCACGATGATTACCTACCTGGGTGAATTAGTATGGCCGCTCTTTGCAATTGGGACCCTCTTTAATACGCTGGAACGGGGCCGGGCCAGCTACGACCGGATTAATAGCCTGCTTGCCGAAAAACCTGCCTGGCGTCCCGCACGTTTAGGTGCCGTTCACTTATCAGGAACACTAATGGTTGATATTAACCGCTTTCGTTATCCGGATGGGGATCACCCGGTCCTTCACGATATTCATTTCCGGGTGCCCGCAGGTAGCAAGGTGGGAATTGTCGGTCCCACTGGTAGTGGGAAAACGACCCTTCTGCGGCTGCTGGTCCGGGATTTTGACCATTATGATGGTCAAATTACGGTTGCCGACCAGGATATCCGTGACCTTCCTTTAACGGACTATCGGCGACAAATCGGTTATACTCCTCAAACTGACTTTCTCTTTTCAACATCAATTGAGCGTAACTTACGCTTTGGTGATGAGCAGGCTGACGACCGGCGGGTGGTAGAAACGGCCCGGAAGGTGGCAATGGATGAAGAAATTGCGGCAATGGCGGACCAGTATAAGACCAGGGTTGGCCAGGACGGGACCAACCTGTCTGGTGGTCAACGCCAACGGCTTTCTTTGGGGCGGGCCTTAATTGGTTCAGAACAACTACTGGTTTTGGATGACCCCTTATCCGCGGTTGATGCAGAGACCGCTGGTCAAATTGAAGAACGGCTGGTAACGGCTAAGGAAAAGACAGTTATTATGACCACCAGCCGCCTTAGTACGGTTGATCAACTCGACTGGTTAATAGTGATGGAAGCGGGAACGGTAACCGAGCAGGGCCAACCGGCACAATTATTAAAGCGGCCGGGCTGGTACCGAAATAACTTGCAAGAACAGCTGCGGCGTCAACGGTTGGAGGATGATTTAAATGGATGAAAAGAAGCGGTTAACTCACCGGCAGCAGGGGAAAATATTACGCCGGATTTTCCGTGCTGCCCGCCCCTTTTGGTGGCAGTTTGCCTTGGCGATTGTAATGGCAGTGGCCCTTAGCATCGTTAACCTTTTGCTACCACGGTTGATTCAGTATTACATTGACCACTACCTGCGCCACGGGCCGGTATTGCTAAAGTGGATCATCCTGTTTACAGGAATATATGGTGTTTTAACGGTGGTCCGGGCCCTCCTCCAATTTATTCAGGCCTACAGCTTTGCGGTGGGGGCCGAACGAACACTCGAAAGCCTCCGGGACCGGCTAATTCGGCATGTCTACTTTTTGGGGATGAAGTTCTTTGATGAGACCCCCGTTGGTGAGATTGTCTCCCGGGTTACGAACGACACTAAGACCCTGTACAACTTTTGGAACCTGATTTTAAACCTGGTGGTTGCACTAACCGGTCTTGTTGCCGCCTTTGTCGCAATGATGGCAGTCAGTCCGATACTGGCCTGGACCACTTTGGGGTTACTGGCGGTCATCATCATCCTGGTTTACTGTTACCAGCGCTTGAGTGTTCCAGTATACCAACGGGTCCGCGCATCATTGAGTAGGCTTAATACCCGCCTTAACGACGCGCTGACGGGAATTGAAGTTATCCAACAGTTTGGCCAGCAAGGGCGACTGGCTAAGGCCTTTGACCGTGAGAACAAACGCTACTTTAGTTTCCGGAACCGCTTGATTAACTTTGACTCCTTCCTGCTGTACCCAGTGGTTAGCCTAATGTTCATCCTGGCAGAAACCGCAACACTGGGCTATTTCGGCTGGCGTAGTGAGCGGGCAATGGTAGCTGCGGGGGTAGTGTACGCATTCATCGCCTACCAGCAGAACTTCTTCAACCCCCTGACTAGTGTGATGGAGAACTTAGCGACCTTCCAAGAGGGAATTGTTGCCGGGAGCCGGATCTTTAACCTCCTGGACCGGCCCTCCAGTCAACCGCGCCAGGATGCCCGCCCGTTTAAAATCACGGACGGCAAGATTGAGTTTCGTCATGTTACCTTTGGCTATGACCCTGCTAAACCGGTACTGAAGGATATTTCCTTTACCGTCTTACCGGGACAAACGGTGGCCCTGGTTGGCCATACCGGAAGCGGCAAGAGTTCGATTATTAACCTACTGATGCGCTTTTATGAGTTTCAGAAGGGACAAATCCTGGTTGATGGGGTGGATATTCGTCACTACCCGTTGAAAGAACTACGCCACCGGCTGGGCCTGGTCGTTCAGGACCCGGTCATCTTTTACGGGACGGTTGCCCATAATATTGGGATGTATAGTGACGAGCAGGAACAGGCTAATATTGAGGACGCGGCCCAGGTTGTCAATGCGGATAGTTTTATAAAACGACTGCCCAGAAAGTACGAAACCCTCCTGAGTGAAGGGGGAAGTAACCTGTCGGCTGGCCAGCGGCAATTAATTGCCTTTGCCCGGGTAATGGCCCGTCACCCGCTAGTTTTAATTCTTGATGAGGCCACTGCCCATATTGATTCCCACACCGAAAAGATGATTACCACCAGCATCAACAAAATGAGCAGTCAGCAAACCACAATTGCCATTGCTCACCGCCTGTCAACCATTCGGGACGCCGATAAAATCTTGGTGCTTCGGGACGGAAAAATTGTTGAGCGCGGCCGGCACAGTGAGTTGATGGCCCAGAATGGCTACTATGCCAAGTTAGTTCGCCTCCAGGAGGAAGAAAATTGAGAAAATCCCTTTACAGATGAGGGGGCGGCATGTTAAACTTTCATAGTTGATTAAATATGACTCTGCCTAAGACTCAGGTGGCATTAAGCCTTAATTCGTACCTGCCGAGGAAGAAATGTAAATTCCTTCTCTATGTCTGCGGTCATAGGGATTTTTTATAAATCCGATCAAAAATACATTGCAGGAGGTGAAATTCATGAGTGAAGCAGCTATTGCAAAGAAGGCTGAAATCGTTAAGCAAACTGTTGATTTGATTAACGACGCTGAATCAGCTATCGTTGTTGACTACCGTGGTTTGACGGTTGCCGAAGTTACTGACTTACGTAAGCAACTTCGTGACGCCGGTGTTAAGATGTCCGTTATCAAGAACAAGATCCTTGACCGGGCTGTTGAAGGCACTGATTACGAAGATCTGCGGAGTACTTTTGTTGGCCCAACTGCTGTTGCCTTCTCTAACGAAGACCCAATTGCCCCAGCTAAGATTCTGAAGAAGTTCGCTGACGACCACGACGCTCTTGAAATTAAGGGTGGCTTCATCGAAAAGTCTGTTAAGACGCTCGACGAAATCAACGAATACGCTACGATGCCAAGTCGCGAAGACCTGCTGTCCATGCTGGCATCTGCATTGCAAGATCCAATGCGGAAGATTGCCCGTGCAGTCAAGGCCGTTGCCGACAAGGAAGACGAAGCGGCATAATTACCGTATATCGGTTCAATACCACATCAAAATTAATTACCTAAATATTGGAGGAAATAAACATGGCTTTTGATAAGGATGCTATCATTGCTTCATTAAAGGAAGCATCAATTTCTGACCTTAACGATCTTGTTAAGGCAATCGAAGACGAATTCGACGTTTCTGCTGCTGCTCCAGTAGCTGCTGCCGGTGCTGCTGGCGGTGACGCTGCTGCTAAGGACAGCTTCACTGTTGAACTGACTGAAGCTGGTCAATCTAAGGTTAAGGTTATCAAGGCTGTTAAGGACATCACTGGTGTCGGCCTGAAGGATGCTAAGGACCTGGTTGACGGTGCTCCTTCAGCTATCAAGGAAGACGTTAAGGAAGACGAAGCTAACGACATCAAGGAAAAGCTTGAAGCCGCTGGTGCTACTGTTACCCTTAAGTAGTCGCTTCATAAATTTAACCAAAAGAGGTTGGCGAGTAATCGCCAGCCTCTTTTGTTGTTTAAAAATACTCTAAATAAGATGTAAACCCTTGCTGGGGCTGCTTGTTAGGTCATAAGGGGTCATGTTTAGTAAAAAATGATTACCCGTTAAATGGTATAAAACGGCATTTCGTTTATAGTGTGTTATTTAAAAGTCATTATTATTCACACGGAATATGACTAATAATAATCACCGATATAAACACTTACTTAGCACTATGTTTAAGAAAAGCAGGTTGGCCGTTCAGAAAATAAAAAAATCCGATATAAATATTTTAATCTTGCTTGAAAGAAAGCGCTATGAGTTGTACACTTGAAATGTAATAAGCAATTATTGTTAAACATGTGATAAGCTATTTGTTTACTGGAGGGGATTAACAATGGATATTGTTAGTTTAGCGCGGTTCCAGTTTGCGATGACGACAGTCTTTCACTTTTTCTTCGTTCCGTTTTCAATCGGGACGGTCTTCGTTGTCGCAGTCATGGAAACAATGTATTACCGCACCAAGAACCCGTCATATAAGAAAATGACTAAGTTCTGGGGTAATATCTTCATGCTAAGTTTTGCTGTTGGGGTTGTAACTGGACTGATTCAGGAATTCCAATTTGGGATGAACTGGTCTGATTATTCACGGTTCATGGGTGATATCTTCGGGGCACCACTGGCCTTCGAAGCGTTGCTATCATTCTTTATTGAATCGACCTTCATCGGTCTGTGGGTATTTACCTGGGACCGGGTTAAGAAGGGCTTGCACTTATTCTTTATCTGGATGATCGTGTTTGGGACGGTCACGAGTGCCCTGTGGATTTTGACGGCGAACTCGTTTATGCAACACCCAGTGGGCTTTGCAATTCGTAACGGCCGGGCCGAAATGGTCAACTTCGGGGCCTTACTGTCTAACCCACAACTGATCTTTGAACTCAGTCACGTCCTGATGGGGGCCCTGTTAACGGGTGCAACCATCATCACCGGTTTGGCCGCCTTCCAACTGTTGAAGAAGCGGGCACTATCTGATGAAAATAAACAGATTTACCACAAGACAATGCGGGTTGGCCTCTGGTTAATGCTGATCTTCTCCCTCGGTTCCATTACCGCTGGGGACATGCAGATGCAATACCTGATTAAGGAACAGCCAATGAAGTTTGCCGCTACCGAAGCGGTTTACAAGACAACTAAGAGTCCAGCACCGTGGACGGTAGTTGGAATTGCTAATCCAAAGACCCACCAGGTCAATGGCAAGGTTGAGATTCCGGTAATGCTGAGTGTGCTTTCTTACCACAAGGCTTCTGGTTCAGTAACCGGGATGGAAGAAATTAACGCTCAATTAGAAAAGAAGTACGGTACCCACATTGATGGGCAAAAGATGAACTACTATGTTCCAGTTAACACCTTGTTCTGGAGCTTCCGGGTAATGTGTGGATTTTCTGCACTACTTGCCCTCGTTTCAATTGTCGGTCTGGTAATGACGAGGCGCGGCAAGGAGACACTTTACAATCACCGGTGGATGTTATGGGTAATGGCCATTCTTACCTTCTCACCATTCCTGGCTAACACCGCTGGTTGGTTCATTACCGAATTTGGACGGACACCATGGACAGTTTATGGCCTGTTCACCATCAAGCAGAGTGTATCGCCAAACGTTTCTGTTGCTTCACTGCTAACGTCAAACATCATTTACTTTGTATTGTTCACCAGCTTGGCAATTGTCCTGATTGCCCTGATCGTCCGCTTCCTGCGTAACGACCCGGTTGAGTGGGACGCCGCTCAGACTGATAAGAAAGCAACTGATCCATTTGCAAAGGGGGCCTTCTAAATGTCATTTCTACAAGCACTATGGTTCTTGTTAATTGGCGTCCTGTTCTCCGGCTTCTTCTTCCTGGATGGATTTGACTACGGAGTAGGGATGGCTGTCGGCACACTTGCCCACAACGAAGGTGAAAAGAGCCAAATCATTAGGACAATCGGCCCGGTATGGGACGGTAACGAAGTTTGGTTGATCACCGCCGGGGGAGCAATGTTTGCCTCCTTCCCATACTGGTACGCAACCCTCTTCTCTGGCTACTACTTGATCCTTTTGTTCATCCTGGTTGGCCTGATTTTGCGGGGGGTCTCATTTGAATTCCGTGCTAAGAGTTCAGATGAAAAGAAGCCGGTTTGGGACCGGATTATGGCCTTCTGCAGCTTCTTAGTACCATTCCTATTTGGGGTAATGTTTATCTCAATGATTAAGGGGATGCCAATTGACGCTGCTGGTAACATTCACGCCCACTTCTTTGACTACTTCAACTGGTTCTCAATCGTCGGCGGAATTGCCCTGGCCCTGCTGACCTACCTGCACGGTTTAAACTACATCACCTTAAAGACCAAGGGCCCCGTTTCCGAGCGTGCACAGAACTTTGCCCAGGCCCTTTACTGGGTCCTCTATGTTGGTGAAGTGGTCTTTGCCTTACTGCTGCTCTTCCAAACCGACTTTATCAAGGTTCACCCCGTTGCAACCTTGCTTTGCCTGGTCCTGATCGTTGGCTTCTCTGTTTGGGCCCACGTTTCGACCTTCAAGAATAAGCAGGGGTACGCATTTGCGGCAAGTGGTTTGACCCTGGTATCACTGGTTGCCTTAATCTTCTGTGGCCTCTTCCCACGGGTAATGATTTCTTCAATCAGTGCGAAATTTGACCTTGTTATCCAAAGCGCATCCTCATCCAACTACACTTTGATTGTGATGACGATTGCGACAGTTATTCTGGTACCTTGTGTACTGGCTTACACAATTTGGGCATACTGGATTTTCCGGAAACGGATTGAGATGCCTAAAGTTGGGGAGGCTAATTAATGATTGATCGAGAGCTATTTCAACTCGCGGGAGCTAAATCAATCAGTAAAAGGCTTGCGGGACTTGATGTTCTGCAAGCCTTTTTAATTATTGGTCAGGCGCTCGCCCTCAGTGCGGTCATTACCCGTTTATGGGCTGGCCACACCTTGAACTACTTGATGCTATTGGCATTTGTGGCTTGCTTTACGGGCCGCCAGTTGTTGGCCTGGTTAAGTAACCGCTGGTTGGATGACTATGCCGGAAAAACAGCCCAAAGCCTCCGCAAGCGACTCTTAAAGAAGCTGTTTGCAATGGGGCCCGCCCTGGTGCAAAAGCAGGGGACGGGGAGTATGATCACCATGGTGGTGGACGGAATTAGCGAGGTTCGTGAATACGTCAAGCTGACTTTCTCAAAGGTCATGACCATGATGATTGTTCCCGTTTTAGTCCTGATTGCCGCGGCCTTTCTAGATTGGAAGTCTGCCCTTATCCTGTTGATTATGTACCCCCTGATTGTGCTGTTCATGATTATCCTTGGGCACGCCGCTCAGGCCCGGGCGGAAAAGCAGTTTGGGAACTTTCAGAAGCTGTCCAACAACTTTATTGATTCCTTGCGGGGAATTGATACCTTGAAGTACCTGGGCCTCAGTAAGCGGTACTCCAAGAGTATTTTCCGCTCTAGTGAGCTGTTCCGGGGACGGACAATGCGGGTCCTCAAGGTGGCAATGCTGTCTACCTTTGCCCTGGACTTCTTTACGACCCTTTCCATTGCCGTAATTGCCGTTTATCTCGGTTTTGGCCTGATCAACGGGACCATCAACCTGTTCCCGGCTTTGGCGGTCCTGATTTTGGCACCCGAATACTTCCTGCCAATCCGTAACTTTGCGGGGGACTTTCACGCCACTTTAAACGGTAAGAACGCCTTTAAGAAGATTCACCAGCTAATCACGACCCCCGCTGAAAAGACAGTCGACCTGTCCCTTCATCCGTGGACGGCTGAGGACAAGTTGACGGTTGACAACCTCCAATTCCGCTACCCCAATGGAACGACGATTAAGCCCTTCTCCCTGGCCATTCAGGGCTACCGGAAGGTGGGAATCATTGGGATGAGTGGGGCCGGTAAAACGACCTTGATTAACCTCCTCAGTGGCTTCTTGACGCCGACAGGGGGGACGGTGACTGTTCAGGGACAGGCGGCGCCAACGCTGGATATCCCGGAATGGAAGCAGCAGCTCCTCTACATCCCCCAGAACCCGTATGTTTTTACGGCTACCCTGCGGGACAATATCGCCTTTTACACACCGGACGTTAGTGACGACGCGGTCCGTCATGCCATCCACGTTGTCGGCTTGGATGACCTTTTAGCCGACTTACCAGAAGGACTTGACACCGTGATTGGTAACGGGAAACGGGTGCTTTCTGGGGGGCAGGCACAGCGGATTGCCCTTGCCCGGGCCTTCCTGGATAAGAAGCGCCGGGTCATGATTTTCGATGAGCCGACCGCCCACCTGGATATTGAGACCGAGATGGACCTGAAAAAGCGGATGCTGCCACTGATGGAGCACCGGTTAGTCTTCTTTGCGACCCACCGTCTGCACTGGATGAAGCAGATGGACTACATCCTGGTGATGAACCATGGTGAGCTGGTGGAGCAGGGGACCTTTGCTCAGCTCCAGGAGAAGAAGGGCTACTTTACCCGGCTGATGAACGAAATGCGAGGTGAAAAGGAAAATGTTTAAAAAAGTACCACTCTTGAGGGCCCTCAAGCACGACCGGTGGGTACGGCCGTACCTGCACCACTACCGCAAGACGCTAATCCTGGCGATTTCTTTAGGAATCATCACCTTCATCTGTGGTGGGGGACTGATGTTTTGCGCCGGTTTCTTGATTAGTAAGTCGGCAACCCACCCGGAAAACATCCTCCTCGTCTACGTACCGATCGTTCTGACCCGGGCGTTCGGGATTGCCCGGCCAGCCTTTCGCTACGTTGAACGGCTGGTCAGCCACAACTGGGTCCTCAAGATGACCTCGCGCCTTCGCCAGAAGCTTTATGACAGCCTGGAAGAGGACGCCACCATCTTTAACAGTAAGTACCAGTTAGGTGATATCTTGGGGCTGTTATCCGATGATGTCCACCATATCCAAAACCTCTACCTGCGGACGATCTTCCCAATGCTGGTGGCCTGGGGCCTGTTTGCCATCATTGTCATCGCCCTGGGGATCCTTTCTCCCCTAATGGGCTTGTGGATGCTCCTGGTGTTTGCTTTGATGATAATTGCCATCCCCCTGTGGTCGGTCCTGGTGAACGGGGCCCGGCAGGAATACGAAAAACAGGTCAAGGATGACCTCTACGTCAACCTTACTGATAACGTCTTGGGGGTTGGTGACTGGGTCCTTGCTGGTCGGGGTAAGGAATACTTACAGCTTCATGATGAAAATGAGCTCCAGGTGCTGGCAACCGAAAAGGCCATGCACCGCTTTGAACGACTGCGTGACTTTCTCGTTCAGATGCTGGTCCTCTTGATGGCGGTCAGCCTGCTCTTTTGGGGAGCGGCCCGCTTTGGGGGACAACCAGGTGGCCCGGCAAACTGGATTGCGGCCTTTGTCCTGGCAGTCTTTCCCCTGATTGATGCGGTTGCTCCCCTCCCGGCGGCGGCCCAGGAGACCAACGTTTACACTAAGTCGCTTGTCCGCTTGAACGGTTTGAACGCTGGGCAATCAGCTCCCACGACGAAAGTTCCCCAACTGGCGGGGCCGTACGAAATCCGGGTCAAGGACCTCCACTACACGTACCCCCACACTAAGCGGCCCGTGCTACGGGGGATTGACCTAACAATTAAGCCGGGTGAGAAACTAGCTATCCTGGGGAAGAGTGGCGCGGGGAAGAGTACTCTCGCGGCGCTTTTGCGGGGTGACCGGGTCCCGACCAGCGGTGCCGTAACGCTGAATGGTGTTGCCACCAGTCAGTTTGGTGACCACATTGCCGACTACATTGGGGTTATCAACCAGCAGCCCTACCTCTTTAATACGACAATTGCAAATAACATCCGCCTTGGTAACGAAGAGGCTAGTGATGACCAGGTCTGGGACGTCCTCAAACGGGTCGGCCTCGCGGAGATGGTTAAGGCCTTGCCCCACGGTATCGAAACGAAGGTTGATGAGGCCGGTCTCCGCTTCTCTGGTGGTGAACGTCACCGGCTGGCCCTGGCGCGAATCCTGCTCAAGGATACCCCCATCGTCCTCCTTGACGAACCGACCGTTGGCCTGGACCCCATTACGGAACAGGCGGTCATTGACACGATCCTGAACCAGTTAGCGGGGAAGACCCTGATCTGGATTACCCACCACCTCCAGGGGATTGAACGCTTTGACCAGGTGGTCTTTATTGAAGACGGTCAGCTTGAGATGCACGGTAAGCCGGCCGAACTGTGGGCTAACAATGCCCGTTACCGTGAACTAAAAAAAGCCGATCAGGGATTGTAATCCCTAACTGGCTTTTACATGGTGCGCTTTAGTAACTGGTTTGCCATCTGGTGGAGAAAGCGGCGGGCCCGGTTATCAGGAAGCTTGGTGAGGTTCTCGATTGCCTTATTGGTAAACCGCCCCGCTAGTTGACGACTAGCCTTGACCGCGTCCGACGCAACGACAATTTCTTGGACCCTCTGCATGTCAGCGAGGGTCATTTGTCTTTTCTTGGCTAGTAGCGGGTCCAACTGGGTGGCCGCGCTTGGCTGCTGGAGGGCTAAAAGGAGGGGCAGGGAGTAGACCCCGGTAGCGAGGTCTTCAAGGACTGGCTTATTCAGTCCCCGTCCGCCGGTATAGTCGAGAATATCGTCGAGCATTTGAAAGGCAATGCCCAGGTTTTGACCAAACTTTGCGGCGGGCCTGGTCAACCGTTCGTCCCCACCGCCGAAGTGGGCGCCTTCCCGGGCGGCCAAGCGGAAGAGGGCGGCGGTTTTACCGTTGACGTTTTTAAGGTAGTCCTTGAGCCCCTGCTGGGTGTTGAACCGCTGCCCCATCTGTCCCAGTTCACCGTTTAAGATTTGGCGCATGCTGCGGGCGTTGGTGGTGAGGTAGCTGGATCCTGGCATTGTCTCAATCAGGAGGTCAAAGAAGACCGTAAAGAGCAGGTCACCGGCATAGACGGCGGTATCCTTCCCAAAGCGAGTCTGAATGCTGACCGCGCCCCGTCTCTTTGGCGAGTCATCGATGATATCATCGTGGATCAGGGTCGCCATATGAAGAATCTCAATCGACGAGGCGACCTTCACTAAGCGGTCATCATGCTCACTACTTTGCGGGTTGCATGCCCGGGCCGTTAACAACAGGAGGGCGGGACGGAGGTACTTGCCGCCGTTGTCGGCCATTGCCAAAAGGGCCGCTTCGAGGGACGGATTATTGCAGACAATCCGCTGGTGGATGCAGTCATTGACTGCCTGGAGCTGTGTGCTGATTAGTGGGTAATGTTGCCATCTATTTTTCATCGTAATAATTTTCCTTTTAATCAAAAATGCTTTAGTTATAATTATACCGAAAGGATGTGATTTGGTGTCACTAAATGTATTTTTAGAGCTTGTCGAAATTAAAGCCAAGACGGCAAGCGTCGTCCCTTTCCTCTTGGGGATGGGATTTAGCCTGTATTATTTTCATTCTATCAACTGGCTGTTAGCACTTATCTTCTTTGTAGCGATGTTCCTATTTAACATGGCAGTTGATATGCTTGATAACTACAATGACTATAACCACGCGGTTGACCAACAGAATTACAAGCAAAAGACCAATATTATCGGTCGGGAAAACCTGTCTCCCCACTTGGTATTAGGCCTGCTCGTCATCTTCACGGCAACCGCGGCTCTGCTTGGCCTCTCCCTGGTTTACTTGGCTGGGTGGCCAGTGCTGTGGATGGGGATCTTTTGCTTTGCCATCGGGATCCTGTATTCCTCGGGACCCCACCCCATTTCCAACTTACCATTTGGTGAATTAGCATCGGGCTTCACGATGGGCTTCATGATTGTCCTCTTAAGTGTCTACCTCAATTCCTACCAACAGTTTCAGTGGAACTGGGCAACCCTATGGCGGGTCTTCGTCATTGCCCTGCCAGATGAACTATGGATTTCTAACCTTATGTTAGCTAATAACATCTGTGATGCGCAAGAGGATGAGGATAATCACCGTAAAACAATCGTCCATTTTATCGGCAAACGGAATGCTTTGATCGCCTTTAGTGCTAAAAATGTTATCGCTTTCTTAGTGATCATTGCTTCTCCCTTGCTGGAGATTGCCCCATGGACAGTTATTTTATCATTAGTTATTGTACCTTTTACTTATCACCAGAACAAGTTACTTGTTCACAAGCAGATTAAGCGCGAAACCTTTATCTGTGGTGTTAAAATACTTTTAGTCGGATCGGTTGCCCAGCTATTAACCTACTGGGTTGGCATACTTTTGTAGAATGGAGGAGAAACGATGAAAAAGGTAGTTGTATTGGGGGCCGGATATGCTGGCCTAAAGACAGTCGTTGAGTTGCAAAAACAGTGTCGGGGTGAGGTGGAGATCACCCTGGTCGACGAGAATTCATACCACTATGAGGCCACTGACTTACATGAAGTGGCGTCAGGAAATCTCCCGGCCAGCAAGATCACTTTCCCAATTGCGGATGTCTTAGATCCAAAGATGACAACCTTACTGTTGGACCATGTTGAAAAGGTTAACGAAGCAGAAAAGACGGTTGAGTTGGCGCACCACCAGCCGCTTAAGTATGATTACTGTGTCTTTGCGTTAGGCTTTGTTTCCGAAACCTTTGGTATCAAGGGGGCCGAGGAAAACAGCCTGCCGATGACCAGCGTTAAGGAAGCCGAAGCAATCCACGCCCACATCATTGACCGGATGAAGGATTATCAACAGAGTCAGAACCCGGCGGACCTGAAGATTGTTATCTGCGGTGCCGGTTTCACAGGAATTGAACTGGCGGGGGCGTTGGCTGATGCCCGCTCGCGGTTTGCTAAGCTCGCCGGGGTGACCCCTGACAAGGTAACAATTGACATTATCGATGCTTCCAAGCGCCTGTTGCCAATGTTTAACGACAACCTAGCCGAATATGGTGTTAACCTGTTGAAAAAGCTCAACATCAACGTTATTACGGAGGCCCTGATTCAAGAAATCAAGCCAGGGACCGTCCTCTATAAGGGGGCCAATGACGAAGACGGAACCCCCTTGCACGAAATTAAGGGGAACACCATTATTTGGACGACCGGGGTCAGCGGCAGTCCAGTGGTGGCCGAATCTGGGCTCCAGCAACGGCGGGGCCGGGTAATGGACAGTGGTCACTTGACCGCCCCCCAAGACGATGAGCTCTACATGGTCGGGGACGTTGCGGCAGTGATGCCACCAGATGGTAAGCGCCCGTACCCAACCACGGCGCAAATTGCCTTGTCGATGGCTAATTACGTTGCCAAGGACATTGCCGCCCGTGTAAAGGGGACCAACCGGCCAGGGGCTTACACCTACAAGTCACTGGGAACAGTGGCCTCAGTTGGTAACACCCGGGCCTTCGGAGAGGCTAGTGGTCATTCCTTCAAGGGCTACCCTGCTTCGGTCCTCAAGAAGATGATCATGAACAAGTCGCTCATGGAATTAGGGGGCTTCAAGGAGCTCTTTGCCAAGGGCCGCTTTGACCTTTACCACTAGAATTGAATACCTATTAAGCTAGTAAGAACATCGTCCCCAACGGCGGTGTTCTTTTTGAAAACGGGCAAGGAAACATGTTCTTTTAAGGACGTGATGAATTACCTATTTTTTTATTCTTTAATCGAACATACGTTTTAGAGTATGACATAATATCCTTAACAGAGAGTGGTATTCAGGTATTAATTAGCTTTGCTAACTGGCCAGTGCTGAAAGATTGTGGTGAAATGACACAAATTATAAAGGGAATCAAGCTTCGCCTATATCCCAATGCCCAGCAAAGGGAACAATTGTGGCAGATGTTTGGTAATGATCGTTTCGTTTGGAACCAAATGTTGGCGATGGCTAAGGAACGATATCAAAATAATCCCAGTAGCCGCTTTGTCAATGAATATGGGATGAATTATCTACTGAAGAGGCTTAAGCAAGAATACCCATTCCTTAGGGCGAGTGACTCAACTAGCTTCCTCATCGTTAATCATAATCTCGCCCAAACTTTTAAGATGTTATTTAAACATCGGGGCGGTTACCCACGTTTTAAATCGCGTCGTGCTATTCGCCAAGCTTATACTGAATGGATGATGAACCAGTACCAGGAATTGTCGAAAATTCAAAAAGAGAATAAATAAAAGAGAGATTGTGGCACAAATCGAAAATAAAGGTCCCCAGTGTATATTGACACTAGAGACCTTTTGCCTTAAGTTCATTTATTTAACTGCTTCTTGTCCGCGGACGTTCCAGGTCGTCAAGAAGATCAGACAGGCGACGATGCTGGCAACTAGGATCAGGACAAAGCCCATGTGCCAGCCGGCCATGTCAACGACCCAGCCAAGGACAGCGTTGGCGGAGAAGGACCCGAAGAAGTAACCAAAGAGACCAGTTAATCCGGCAGCAGTACCGGCGGCTTTCTTTGGTACTAGGTCAAGGGCTTGCAGGCCGACCAACATGACCGGGCCGTAGATCAGAAAGCCGATCGCCACCAGGGCGGCGTTAATTACCGCCAGGCTGTTTGCCGACATGTAGACCACGAGGAAGACGGTTACCAGGACCATGTAGCAGAAGCTGGCCGGACCCCGCCGGCCATGAAAGACGTGGTCAGAAACCCAACCGGCCAGCAGGGTGCCGGGAATCCCGGCTAATTCGTACCAGAGGTAGGAGGCACTGGCACTGCCAAGGGTGATTCCCTTCACCTCGGTCAGGTAGGTCGGGACCCAGTTTTCCACCCCGTAACGGACGAGGTAGACGAAAATATTGGCACAGGCGATAACCCAGACCCACTTATTATTGAGGACGTGCTTGAAAAGGAGCTCCTTGGTGGTAAAGTTGTGCTCGTTGAGCTGGTGATTCTTGTTTGGATAGTCATTACGGTACTCCTCGATTGGTGGCAAGCCGACCGATTCAGGACTGTTACGCATCAGGATAAAGGCGATAACGGCAATTACGATTCCGGCAATGGCGGGGATAATGAAGGCCCCGTTGAAACTCTTGATACCGAGCGAACTTGCCGCGATCAGGACAATCCCCCAGTTGGCCAGGGGTGCCATCAAACCGCCGCCGACGTTGTGGGCTGTGTTCCAGAGGGCGGTCTTACCACCCCGCTCGTTAAGGGAAAACCAGTGGACCAAGATCCGGCCACACGGGGGCCAGCCCATCCCCTGAAACCAACCGATGATAAACAAGACGATGAACATGGTCGTGATGTTACTGGTTAGCGCGGGGATGAAACCGAAGGCCAGGTTGGTTAAAGAAACCAGCAGCAGACCGAGGGGCAGGAAAATTCGGGCATCGCTCTTGTCGGAAACAATCCCCATTACGAACTTACTAATTCCGTATGCTAGGGAGACAGCGGAGAGGGCTAGCCCTAACTGTCCCTTTGAGAAACCTTCCTTGATTAACCCGGGAATGGCGATTGAAAAGTTATTTCTTAATAGGTAGTAACCGGCGTAACCAACGAAAATACCGATAAAGACTTGCAGGCGCAAGCGACGGTAGGTGGCGTCGATTTTACTCTTGTCCATATGAAAATACTCCTTACTGATAAATTATTCAGCATTAATTGTACTACTGTTTGCCATAGTTAAGGACAAAAAATAAAGGGCTTCCATGGGGAGAAGCCCTTATCAATCATTAATTCTGGTTGGTAGTCATTCGTCTGCCTGTTTCTTTAGTGTTTCCGCAATTTCCTTGAGGTATTGAACTTCGGGACTTGGTGCGGCCGGCTTTTCTTCCTTCTTGTGGAAGTGGTTGATAAATTTAACCAGCAGGAAGACAACGAAGGCGATGATGATAAAGTTAATGACGGCGTTTAAGAACAGACCGTATTTAAACTGGGCGTCGCCAACGGTCAGGACGAGGTTTGAAAGATCAATTTTCCCGATGAAAAGACCGATCAGGGGGTTAATCAGGTTGTTGACCAGGGAATTAACGATGGCCGTAAATGCTGCCCCGACAATGATCCCGACAGCCATGTCAACAACGTTCCCGCGGGCAATAAAGTCTTTGAATTCCTTGAGCATGATGAGCCTCCTTTTTGACTATCTTTCGTATTATTATTTTATCAATGGAATCAGGCTCGTGACTACGGTTGATTATTGAGATTTAAGAAATTTTAAGTCCCGGAATGTCAATTTAAATTAGAAATTGGTCATCTGTAATATACTTCATGAATACTTCCAAAGGTGTTTGATAATT
>NZ_CANCWN010000009.1:0-64598 GCF_947381485.1 Limosilactobacillus avium
ATTGGCATACACCAATCGAGATCTTCCTGCTTAATCTACGTCATTAAATTCGTTCAAGTTATTTCTTGCAATCTGCCTAGATTAATTATAGCGATTGTGAATTCTAGTTTCAATTAACATCAAAAAAAGTCACCCACCCGGTAACAGATGGATGACTTCATTCAAGTTGGAATTAGTTGAGAGCCTTCTTAGCTTCGTCAACAACCGCAGCAAAAGCCTTTGGGTCGTTAACAGCCAGGTCAGCCAACATCTTCCGGTTGATGTCGATGTTAGCCAGCTTCAAACCGTGCATCAGCTTGCTGTAGCTGATTCCGTTGATCCGGGCACCAGCATTGATCCGGGCAATCCAGAGTTCACGGAACTTACGCTTGTTGACCTTCCGATCACGGAAAGCGTAAACGTAACTCTTCATTACTTGGTCCTTGGCAGTCTTGAATAAACGAGACTTTGCACCACGGTAACCCTTTGCTAACTTCATAACGCGCTTACGACGTGCACGCGTAACAGTTCCACCTTTAACTCGCATGTTGAAATCCTCCTACGTATTTTTGATTATTTAGTGTGTGAAGTTTACTTGAATGGCAGTAACTTCTTGTAACGCTTTACGTTGGACTTGTCCATCATGCTCAAGCCACGTAATTGACGACGTTGCTTCTTAGTCTTACCGTGGAAACGGTGGCTAGTAAATGAGTTACCACTCTTGAATCCACCTTTAGCAGTACGCTTAAAACGCTTTGCAGCAGCGCGGTTAGTCTTCATCTTTGACATAAGAAAATTCCCTACTTTCTTAAAATTATTTCTTTGCTTTATCAGCAGCTGGGGCGAGTGTTAAGAAAATGCTCCGCCCCTCCATCTTTGGACGTTGAACAACAGTAGC
This sequence comes from Limosilactobacillus avium, assembly GCF_947381485.1. NCBI lineage: Bacteria > Bacillati > Bacillota > Bacilli > Lactobacillales > Lactobacillaceae > Limosilactobacillus > Limosilactobacillus avium. The sequence continues at coordinate 878 of NZ_CANCWN010000009.1, forward strand.
AATGTCTGACGTTTCATCAGCCATCCGTTCAATCATGTCACGACCGATATCCTTATGCGTAATGGCACGACCACGGAAACGGAGTGAAACCCGTACCTTGTCACCCTTGGCAATGAACTTACGAACCCGCTTCAATTTAACATTGAAGTCGTTCGTGTCGATTGATGGGCTCAGGCGAATTTCCTTGACCGTTACTGTCTTTTGTTTCTTCCGAGCTTCACGCTCTTTCTTTTGCATCTCGAAACGGTACTTACCGTAATCCATAATGCGGGCAACCGCTGGACGAGCCTTTGGTGCAACCAGCACCAAATCAAGATTGGCATCTTCTGCCAACTGGAGCGCTTCACGCTTGGACTTGATCCCTAATTGTTCACCATCTTGACCAATTAGCCGCACTTCACGTGCACGGATACCGTTGTTGACAATCATATCTTGTGCTATGGCAACGCACCTCCAATTTTATTAGCGAAAGATCAAGCAAAAAAAGCGGGATGCAAACCGCATCCCGCTTTATCTAAACGGACCTCACCTGTCCGTTCAATTTCATCTCGTCAGCCCGGCGATCCTTATCACCTAGGCGAGAAGCGGGTGCTTCTGCTTTTTCTTTCAACGTTTACTAGAATAACGAATCTCTTCTTAAATGTCAAGATAATTATCCCTTATTCCGCAAATTCTGGCCGGTCATCGGCATTTCGCGGGAAAGGAACTTAATCCGTTCCATGATTCGCTGGGCCTTTAGGGGCTCACGGTCACCCTGGGTATCAACTGCCAGGTGGTTAGCCGCTAGCTCATCCATTGAGAAGTTAGAACTGAAAAAGGTCGGCAACTCTTCTTGCATCCGGTATTCAAGAATGATCCCCAAGACATCGTCTCTGACCCACTTACTCATCGCATCGGCCCCGATATCGTCAAGCATCAGGATGGGGGCCTTCTTTACCGCCGCCAGCTTCTCGCTGGTGCTATTACTTTTAATTGAGTTCCGCATCTCCACCGCAAAGCTCGGGAAGTGCATCATGGTCGTGGCCACGCCCTTCGTCTTGGCAAGCTCATTGGCAATTGCCCCTAGGAGGTAGGTCTTGCCGACCCCAAAATTACCGTAGAGGTACAGGCCGGGCTGAAAGTGTCCCGGCTGGTAGCTCTCTGTAAAGTCAACCGCCGCCTTCAAGGCTGCTGTCCGGGTTGCCGTGGCGTGTTGTTCGTCAATGTAAAAGTCGTCTAGAGAAGCGTGTTGAATAAACTTTGGCATATTGATCGACTGAACCAGCCGTTTAATATGCCGCTGCCGTTCCTGTTCCACCAACTGCTTAGTGGGGACATAGGTCACATCAATCTGGCCAGAGTTCAAAACTAACTGGGGAGAATAGCCCGGGGCCACGGTGGCTTCACCCCGCTGGCGGAGCTGCTTTTCGTGGTAGAACTCGTACAATTTCGACTGGCCACTTCGTACCATTTCTTTAGTGATCTGGTCACGATTAGCACTAAGAAATGATTGAACGTCGGAATCCGCCATCACCTTTTTCATCAGCTCGGCAATGTTGGTGTTAATGTTCTTTCCCCGCATGATTCCCTGGAGTGATTCATTTAAGGATTTCATTGTTGGTCACCACCCTTTCTTCCTTTCCGCTTAGCGAGCATGGCCTGAACTTCTTTTAGCGCCGCGGGGGACGCCTTCTTATTTAGCTGCTGGCTATCCGTTTTGCTCCATTTTGGCATCTGTTCTTCAACCTGCGGCCGGCGGTAAGCAAAGCGACCCTTGGACGTTGCACGCTGCTTGCCCCGTTGCTCCTGAAAGTTCTTTAACTCCTGAAGGGCCCCCGGCGCATCCTTGACCCCCGCCTTAATCCAGCTATTGGCAATTGCGTCAACAAAGCTGGCCTTCAGGTTAGCATTGTCAAGGTCGGCAATGACGTACCAGGAAAGAATGTTAATGACCGCTGAATCAAGCTTAACATCATTAACCAGGTGGGTAAGGATATGACGTTCATTTGCACTTACAAAGCCACCGGTCTGTTCTTTCAAGCCTTGAAGAAATTCAACCGGTGCATAATCCGCCGCACTCTGCAGAAGCTGGCGATCCTTGGCCGTTAGCTTGACCGGCGAACTAGCGGACTGGTTAGCAGTCGCTGGAGGGGCCTGGTGACCAACCTGTTGGTAACGACTCGCAACGATCCGCTTGAACTTTGCCGGGTTGAAGTGGTTGTCGGCTAGGTCAACCGCCTTGAAGACCAGTTTAGCCATCGTGGGCTCATCAATTCCGTATAACTGATGCTCAACCTCGATTAACTGCCGGGCCGCACTCAGGTCCTTTTTCATCACTGGCTGCTTTTTAACTAACTGGAAAAGGGTCGGCCAGTCAAAGTCACTTTGCCCCGCCCCTAGCTGGGGACGCTGGTCAACGTTCGTTTGCTCGCGGGCATCTTTAATCGTGGTGGGCGTTTTAACTAGCGACTTGTTGGCCACGTGGAACTCATCGAGAAAGTGGTGGCTAACGTTTTCTAAAGACGGCGCAGAGGCCAGCTGGTAGCGCCGGGCTTCCTTGACCAACTGCTTAAAGTGGCCATCCCCAACTGCCTCAAGAAGGAGGACACTGAGGAGGTCATCCTCAATAAAGGCCGCCGGTGTGAGGGTCGCCCGTAACTGATAGACGAAAAAGGTTCCCTGGCTATCCTTCCCCCGGTAGGTCTGGACCATCCCCACCGCTTCTAAGCGGTGTAAGGCCCTTGCTAACTGGGAAGTTCCCGCATTCAGTTGGCGGATAATATTTGCCTGTAAGCGGCGGTCCGCCAAGGTGGGCTGGGAAATCAGCTGAGCGCGGAGGGCGTAAAAAAGGCTAAAAGCCGTTGGCCCTAACACCGGCTGGTAAAAGCTGGTAAAGACCCGGTCGTTAAAGTTGACAAAATCGGTGGCAGCAGTGACCAAGAATCCCGCTTGCGGGTTAAATTCCTCTTCCTGCGCAGTCATTGCCACTCCTCCTACTTCTTTTCACCCTTGTGTTCGTCCTTTACCATCGTCTCTAGTTCGCTCATAAAGGCATCAACGTCTTTAAACTGCCGGTAAACACTGGCAAAGCGGATGTAGGCGACCTCGTCAACGCCCTTTAACTCGTTCATGACGTACTTACCGATCAGCTGGCTAGAGATTTCGTTCTCACCCAGGCTCCGGACCTTCTTTTCCACCTTATCGGTCATCTTGGTCAGCCGCTCCATACTAATTGGGCGCTTTTCCGCTGACCGCACAATCCCGTTGAGGATTTTTTGCCGACTGAACTCCTGGCGCGTGCCGTCCTTCTTGATAACCAAGAGGGGGGTCTGCTCGTAGCGTTCAAAAGTGGTAAAACGAAAGCCGCAGTGGATGCATTCCCGGCGCCGGCGTATAAAGGTACCATCCTCACTGGGCCGGCTATCAACAACTCGTGATCCGTTACGGTGACAATGTGGACACTTCATGCGCTTTCCTCCTTAATTGCTTTAATACTTTATTTTACCATAATCACTTTGCCCCAAGGTAGTCAACTAACTTAGCGACCTGGCGCCGCAGTTCATCTAAGGAACCATCATTGTTGATCACTACGTCCGCTTGGCGGGACTTTTTAGCCAGTGGCCACTGGGCGGCAATTCGCTGTTCGGCCACCGCCCTTGTGTATCCGTTACGGGACATCAGGCGTTGGACTTGGCAATCATGACTGACCGTAACAACGACAATTAGGTCACATTCCTGGTCGTAGCCCTGTTCAAACAGGAGGGGGGCATCCAGGATTACGAATGGGATGTCCTGCTTTTTAAAAGCGGCTAGCTGGTCCATAATTGTCTCCCGAATCAGGGGCTGCATGATTGCGTTTAGTTGGTGACGAACGCCAGCATCACTAAAGGCCATTTTACCAAGGGCCCCCCGGTTTAAATGGCCATCCGCTGTTAAAATTTCCCGTCCAAACTGGCCCACCAGCTCGCTTAGGCCTAACTGACCAGGCTGTTGGAGGCGGTGGGCAACTTGGTCCGCATCGACAATCGGCAGGCCCACCTGACTGAGCATCTGGCTGACGGTCGATTTGCCACTCGCAATTCCCCCGGTTAAGCCCACTACTTTAGTCATTTTTCTTCCTCCACAAGCGGCTGGCAGTGCGGACAGAAGGTCGTCCCCCGCTGGGCAACCTTGATCTTTACCATCTTCGTTCCACAACGTGGGCAACGGTCACCAGCGTGCCCATAGGCGTTCAGCCGTTCCTGAAAGGCCCCGGCATCCCCGAAGGCGTTGGTAAAGCTGTGGACAGTCGTGCCCTTGTACTTCGTTGCCGTGGCCAGTTCCTTGATGATGTTATCGTGGAGGGCCTTCACCTTAGCTGGCGGAATCGTATTAGCCGCTTGTTCCGGATTGATTTTACTCATCCACAGGACCTCATCGGCGTAAATATTCCCCAGTCCGGCGACGTGACGTTGGTTCAATAGGAAGGGTTTAATCTTCCCCCGGCTACGTGCCAGCTCTTTTTGGAAGAAGTCGAGGTGAAAGGCCGCGGCCGTTGGCTCCGGCCCAATCGTCTTGAGTCCCCCAACCTGGTTCTCTTTACCGGTTTTGACCAGGGTCATCCGGCCAAACTTCCGGGTATCGTGGTAGCAGAGTTCACTGCCGTCGGTAAACTGAAAGACAACGTGGGTGTGTTTATCAATTGGTCCCCCGATTGGCTGGTTAAAGTACTTACCCTCCATCCGTAAGTGGGAAACCATCGTCAGGTTATTCGTAAAGCGGAACAGGAGGTACTTCCCCCGCCGGTCAACGTCGGTAATCGTCTGGCCAATCAATGCCTGACGAAACTTTTCAACGTCGTTTGTAATTGTCTTGCCGTAGTAAACATCAATTGCTTGAATCTTCCGCCCCTTTGCGATCTTTAATAATCCGCGGCGGACGGTTTCAACTTCTGGTAATTCCGGCATTTTATTGCCCCCTTACTTAAGGTCGTACCAGGTGTCGCCGACCTTACTGTCAACCTTTAACGGCACGTCCAGTTTCACAGCTGAGTCCATTACCTGTGGTACCAGCTTCTTCAAAACCGGGATCTCGTCTTGTGGCGCCTCAAAGACCAGTTCGTCATGGATCTGGAGGAGCATCTTGGCCTTGAGCTCCCGTTGGTCAAGCTCTCTTTGCATCCGAATCATCGCAATCTTGATGATGTCGGCCGCACTACCCTGGATTGGCGTGTTCATCGCCGTCCGTTCCGCAAATGACCGCCGGTTAAAGCTCTTCGCGTGGATGTCCGGAAGGTAACGCCGCCGGTGAGTAATGGTCTCCACATAACCGTGCTCCCGGGCAAAGGCGATGGTGTCGTCAATGTACTTCTTAACACCAGGGAACTCCTTGAAGTAGTTCTGAATGAACTCGTGGGCCTGAGCCCGGGTAACGTGAATTCGCTGGGCAAGGCCATAGTCACTGATACCATAGACGATACCAAAGTTAACGGCCTTGGCCCGCCGCCGCATGTTGCGGTCAATTTCAGCATCTGGCCTCAGGTGGAAGATCCGCCGGGCCGTACTTGCGTGAATATCCTCACCGTTTTTAAAGTCTTCCTGGAGGTTCTTATCCCCGGTAATGTGGGCCAGAACCCGTAATTCAACCTGGGAGTAATCAGACGAGAAGATTTGCCAGCCATCGTGACTAGGTACGAAAGCTTGCCGAATCAGCCGTCCTTCCGGTAGGCGGACAGGAATGTTTTGCAGGTTCGGGTCAACGGATGAGAGCCGTCCAGTCTGGGTTAAAGTCTGCAGATAACGGGTGTGGATCTTCTGGTCGCTGGAGTGAATGACCTTCAAAAGGCCGGTAATGTAAGTTGACTGTAATTTAGCGATCTGCCGGTATTCCAGGATCTGCTCAACGATTGGGGCCCGGTCAGCCAGCTTTTCCAAAACATCCACGGCGGTGGAGTACCCCGTCTTGGTCTTCTTGATAACCGGTAACTTCAGTTTTTCAAAGAGGATGTGGCCCAGTTGTTTGGTGGAATTGATGTTGAACTCCTCGCCAGCCTCTTCGTAAATACTGCTTTCAATGTCAGCTAACCGTTCCTTAAGCTTGCTACCCATGTTTTTGAGGGTTTGAGCATCAACGTGGACACCGGTAATCTCCATTTTTGCCAGGACCCTGGTCAGTGGCAATTCAATGTCCGTATAAAGTGGGGTCTGCTTATTCTGGTCGAGCTTTTCAAAGAGGGGCGCTTTTAGGGCATTAATTGCCCGGACCTTCTGGGCAAGGTGGGTAAAGAAGACCCCATCGTCGTCGGGGATCGCCCGCTTGACGCCCTTTCCATAAACCTCTTCGTCGGTTCGCACGTCGTGGTAGTCGTGTTCGAGGGCCACCTGGCCGAGGTCATTACTGTTGTCATTGGTGTTGAGGAGGTAGGAAGCGAGCAAAAGGTCAAAGTCGACCGCCGCCAGTTCGATGCCGAGCCGGTGCAAACCAACAATGTGTGCCTTGGCATTAAAGACATTCTTTTCGGTCGTTGTTGACTCCAGAAGCTTCTTCAACGGGGCCCGTTTAAGCAACTCGGCGTCCCGACTGACGAACCAGTGGCTACCATCCCCTAGGGCAAAGCCAGCGAATGGTGACAGGTGGTAGTTAGCTTCTGGCATTTCAAGGTAGAAGCTGACCTCACCACTCAGTTGGTCAAGGTCACCAAGGTTATCGGCCGTCAATTCAGTATAGGTAATTGGCTTAACCTGGTCTTCCTCCGCTTCGGGGGCAACGTTCATCTTAGCCAAGAAGGACTTAAAGCCCATCTGCTGGTAGAAGTCAATCAATTCTTCCGTCTGTTCCCCCTCGTATTTCAGGTCCTTCAGACTGATCTCTAAGGGCGCATCCCGGAGAATCGTGGCTAAGGTCTTGCATTGACGGGCAACATCTTCATCCTCAATCAGGTGTTCCTTCATCTTGCTCTTCTTCAGGTCGTCAATGTGGTCATAGAGGTTTTCAACCGAGCCGAACTGCTTTACCAACTTAATGGCAGTCTTTTCACCAACCTTAGTGACACCGGGGTAATTATCCGAAGTATCCCCCATCAGAGCCTTCATATCAATAATCTGCTTAGGAGTGATGCCAAGTTTTTCTTCCACGTGGGCCGGTGTGTAGTGTTCAGTATCCGTAACTCCCTTATGGGTAACGGCAACTGTGGTGTGGTCACTAGCCAGTTGGGTAAGGTCCCGGTCCCCAGTGACCACCAGCGTCGTGTAACCAGCATCATCAGCTTCCTTGGCAAGGGTCCCAATGATATCGTCAGCCTCGTAGTTCTTTAATTCGTAACTGTGGAGGCCACTAGCCTTCACCAGCTGGTGGACATACGGGAACTGCTCCATCAACTCTTCTGGCGTCTTGTTCCGGCCACCCTTGTAGTCGGTGTACATTTTAGTCCGGAAGGTCTTCTTGCCGGCATCAAAAGCTACCAGGGCAGCGTCCGGGTGGAAGTTATCAAGGACGTGGTCTAACATCAACTTGAAACCGTAGATTGCCGCGGTATGCAGGCCGTCCTTGTTGGTAAACTTATCGATTTGGTTGTGCATTGCAAAGAATGCCCGAAAAACAATACTATTTCCATCAATCAGTAATAATTGTTTGGCCATGTAGTTATTCGCTCCGTTCCTTTTTTTCTACTAACTAATTGTACCAAAGATTAGGGGTTATCGTTAACGACATGCTGGTGTTCATCCGCTGATTAAAGAAAAAACGAGTCGGAAATTACCGACTCGTTTTTTCTTTAATCCCGGTCACTCATTCCAAAAATTTGCAGGAACGAGATGAAGAGGTTGATAAAGTCTAAGTATAACTGTAGAGCACCGATGATTGCCAGTCCCGCAACTGAATTAGCGGTGTTGTAATTGAGGTAAATCTGCTTCATCTTTTGGGCATCCCATGCGGTTAGGACCACAAAGATGATTACCGCAATGAACGAGAAAATATAAGCAATTGCCGGGCTCTTCAGAAACATGTTAATCAGGTAGGCAATGAAGAGGGCCACCAGTGCCGCCAGGGCTTGGGAACCAAACTTACTGAGGTCCCGCTTGGTAACCGTCCCGTAGATTGTCATCGTCGCAAAGATTGCTGCGGACGACACGAAGGCCGCCGCAATATTCGTCCCGGTGTAGACCCCGGCAATCAGTGCGAACTCAACTCCGTAGATGATGGCCACCACCATTAGCATAATGAAGCTCCCTACCGGGTTCCGCGTGGCACTAAAGCTGATCCCCATCGTTAGGGCAAATGGCAATAGCAGGATCAACCAGACCATCCCCGGGTGGGCCCCAAAGTAGCCCATCACAACATTCCGGAAGGTCGTCATTGTCTGCCAGGCACTAAGCGCCGAAACCAGGACGGCCAACGTCATGTACCCGTACATCCGGGTCAGGAATGCATTCAAACCGGCCTGGTCACCAACAACACGGCGACCAGAATCGCCAGGAAAGTTATTCATTCTTATTCCTCCTCAAATTATTTATCGGTACTGTCAAGAATACCATACCGCAGCGGTGAAGGGGGCAAGAATGCTTACTTATTAAGCAATTCTTTGAATTTATCCTCATACTTTTCAATATCCCCGGCACCCATGAAGATCACTACGGCATCGTGGTACTGACTCAACTTATCGATCGAGTCCATGTCAATTCCTTCGCTCCCCGGAATCTTAGCTTCCAGGTCTTCACTCGAAACACTACCGCTCTGTTCTCGAATGGAAGCAAAGATTGGGGTCACGTAGACCTTGTCAGCACGCGAGAGGGTCTTGGCAAAGTCATCGATGTAGGCCGCCAGCCGCGAGTAAGTGTGGGGCTGGAAAACCGCCACAACCTCTTTGTCAGGGAACTTTTGCCGGGCCGCATCAATTGTCGCCTTGATCTCGTTCGGGTGGTGGGCGTAGTCGTCAATCAACTTGTCCCCAGCCACGTCGGTTTCACTAAAGCGCCGCTTAACACCGCGGAAGTTAGCCAGTTCCTTCTTGATTTGGTCCATGTCAACATGTTCCATGTAGGCAACGGCCAGGACAGCCAGGCTGTTTAGGATACTGTGTTCACCATAAAGGTGGATGGTGAAGGTCCCCAGTTTCTGGTCCTTGAAGTAGGCATCGTAAGTCGAGCCAGCCGGCGTCCGCTTGATGTTTTCTGCCCGGAAGTCATCCTTTTTACCCGTCCCGTAATAGTAGACGGGAACGTCGACGTCCAGCTTCCGCAGGTTAGCGTCGTCGCCCCAGGCAAAGATGGCCTTCTTAACCTGCCGGCCGTAAGTTTCAAATGATGCCCGTACATCATCAATATCTTTGAAGTAGTCCGGGTGGTCGAAGTCAATGTTTGTCATGATGGCGTAGTCGGGGTGGTATGCCAAGAAGTGGTCACGGTACTCGTCCGCTTCAAAGACGAAGAAGCGGTCACCGGCACTTCCCTTGCCGACCCCATCACCGATGAGGTAGCTGGTCGGTTCAACCGCTGCCAAAACGTGGGACAACAGTGCCGTGGTACTGGTCTTCCCGTGGGCCCCGGCAATCCCGATACTGGTGTGGTTGACAACCTCGTTTTCAACCGCTTCTGGATAGGTCAAGATTGGTAAGCCCATCTTCTTTGCCTGCTGGACTTCGGGATGGTCATCGGAAAAGGCGTTTCCCTTGATCACCGTCATTCCCGCTTTCAGATTAGCTGGGTCAAAAGGCAAGATCTTGATTCCCGCCTTCAGTAGGGGTCCCTGGGTGAAGGTTTCCTTTGCGATGTCTGATCCTAATACCGTGTTGCCCTTGTCGTGCAGGATCCGGGCCAAAGAAGCCATCCCGGTACCCTTAATACCAATAAAATAATAAGTCTTCGTTTCCATCATTAATTTCCTTTCTGACTAGCAGGGAAAAGGGGCCTAAAAAGCACCCCGCCTGCTAAGCAAACTACCTTTTGTCCCCTAAATCATATAGCATTCCTGTTTTTAAGCAATAGTGATTTAACAATTTTGATAATTATTTAGCAGGGAAGAAGGTGTCCGCCTTTGCGAAGTCCACGGCTTCACCAACTTCTTGCCAGTCATCGGGAATAATCCACAGGCCCTTCTTATCGGGAGCATTCTTCATCCGCAATTCACGGAAGCCGCAAAGCATCCCGTCACTTTCTACCCCCATGAGGGCCCCCGGCCAAATAATCTTGCCATCAGGCATCATTGCACCAGGCCGGGCAACAACGACCTTAATGCCCGCCTTAACATTTGGTGACCCACAAACAATCTGGACAGTCTGGTCAGCACCAATCCGGGTCTTAGTAACCTTCAGGTGGTCAGACTTCGGGTGGTCCTTTAATTCTTCAACATACCCCACCACAAACTTTGGATCGTGGTCCGCGGTGATTTCAGCATCAAAGCCGGCAGCGTGAATCTGCTCGTTCAACTTGGCGACCGCTTCATCACTTAAGAAGACCTGGCCATTTTGTCCCTTCAGTTCTGGCAAAATTTGGCTCGCGTTCATAAAGTTGTAGCCAAGCAACTGCTGGTCCTTAGCCGTGGTAATTTGGGCAACGCCTTTGTTGACCTTGCTTACCTGCGCACCATTATCTGGTGCCGTGATTGTTACTAAAATATCGCCCATTTCACTGGGATTATAACTCGCAATTAGCATCGAATGTTCCTTTCTTAAATAACTGATTCCCGCCCAAAATAAAAAGAGCGCAACGATAGCGCCCACTTTTATTAATTTATTCAAGCGGGTCGGATTGACTTGCGCTTTATATTTTACTTCAATTTACGCAAAAAATCTTCCACTTGTTGCTTGGTTTTTCGATCTTTATTGACAAAACGGCCAATTTCTTTCCCATCCGCGTAGGCAACAAAGCTAGGGATGCCAAAGATATTTAGCTCCGCCGCCAGGTCAATGTTTTCGTCCCGGTCGACTTGCAGAAAGGTGAATTCCGGAAAATCCTTCTCAATCTCGGGCATTGCCGGTTTGATAAAGCGGCAGTCCGGGCACCAACCAGCTGTAAAGAACAGGACGTACTTCCCCTTCGCCAGCTTCTGTTGCAATTGGTCTTCCTTCATAACAGGTAAACTTTCCATTCGACCATCCCTTTCCTGATGTTTATTTTTACTATATCATATTCTCAACTTATGAAAAGTAAGTTGCACTTTTGGACTTATTTGAAGAAAATGTTACAATAAGTTAATATTAATCGCTAGTGAATAAAATTATAAAGGAAGCAATCCAATGAACGATTCAAACAACACGCTTAATCCATGGTTAATTCCGGTGACGCTTGGTGCCTCCGGGGTGGCTGGCTTCGTGGCTGGTAAGCTATTTGGCAAACGGCCTATTTCGGCCAACCGGGCACTCAAGCTGATTCGCAATGATTTTGCCCGCGAAGGAACCATCACCGGCAGCTGGATTGACCACCGTCGCGTCCCCTTCCAACGCTACGCCGTTAAGACTAGCGCCTACCGGGGTGGATTGACGCGGCTAGAAGACAATGAACCCGTTAACTACGAGTTCCGGGTGGATGCCTACACCGGTAGCCTGCTGGAACTCAAGCGGTTGGCAGACGATTAAGAATTAAAATTCCCCAGCAAGGTCAAAATACCTACTGGGGAATTTTTTTAAGCAAAGTGGGCAGTCAGTTTGTAAATTGGTTGCCCCTTAGCCGCAAATTTTTGCTCATATTCGGTTTCAACGTTGTGTTCATTTTCATCGCTGTTGTGGAGGTCGAGCCAGACCCCATCAAACTTCATCCCGTAGTTATTCATACTCTCCAGGGAGAATTCAAAGAAGCCCATATTATCCGTCTTCAGCTCGATGGTCCCCTGCTCTTTCAGGATGTTTTGGTAGCCATCCAGGAAGGTGTGGTAGGTCAAACGCCGCTTGGCGTGACGCTTCTTAGGCCACGGGTCGGAGAAGTTTAAATACATCCGGTCAATTTCGTGGGGTTCAAAGTAGTTAGTGATATCTGAACCATCCCCGCAAACCAGCTGGAGGTTGGGGAGGTCTTCTGTAAGGGCCTTCTTCAGGGCAATCGCTGCGACCGTCTCCTGAATTTCTAGACCAATAAAGTTGACCTCTGGGTGGGCCTTGGCCATTCCGATGATGAACTGGCCCTTTCCCATCCCCACTTCCAGGTGAATTGGCTGGGGCTTTTCAAAGCGTTTTTGCCACTTGCCCTTCACTTCTTCAGCATTCGTCACCATTTTTTCTGGGTGGGCCGCAATTAACGGTGCTGCCCATTTTTTATGTTTTACACGCATATTAGTATTCCTCGCTCAGTTTTTCATTCGTAGTTTAAAGTAAAAGTGGGTTAAAAAGGCAACCTCGATTCCTGCTAGGACAAGGTTAATTAAAAATTGCTCCCAATCAACCCGCAGGCCAATGCTAGCAATGACGATTAGCCCCGCCTCAATCAGGGTCACCCGGGCTAGCAAGTTCTGGAAGTCCGCCACCCGCTCACTTTGGGTAACCGGGTACAGGTGGGTAAAAACATTCCCGTCGTACTGGTCAAAGAGCGGCATTAACTGGGTGGCAATTAAGTAGATGAATAACAGGGCCATAACCGTATTCAACCAGTGAACCGGAATCAAGAAAGTGAGGACCATTCCCAAGACGGTCAACCGACTAACAATTCCACTAATCTCAGTGTTACGGACAAAGCCCCGGGCGTAGATGTATGACCAGGGATGCTTGCCAACCGTCAGCCACTTGATCAGGCTCGTCGCCCACTTCCGCCGTTTTACATTCCCCTGGACACTTGGGACATCGGTAAAGAGGTTAAAGAAGCGGTAGACGCTGTACATCCGGTCCTCTTCCATCTTGACAGCCGCCCGCCAATCAACTATCAAGTCCCGGTATACCAACCGCATTGCTAGGTCGACGACGATTGCCACGATAAGACCTACCGTGGGGTTCACCAGCCAGGTTGCTAAAGCCGCCAGGGCGGGGTTAACCCAGTACTCTGCGCGGGTCCGCCACTGAAAACGCGCCCACCGCATACTGATTGACTTACGGGCGGTAAATAGCCAGTCATCCTTGCTGACCATCGCGGTCAAAAAGATGAGGACAATGTCAACCGTCGATAACTTTTCGGTCGTCATGGCAAACGGCAGGGCCACGAAGGTCCCCGCAATGGTAATCAGCTCACCCAGAAGCAGGCTGTAGGCAAAGGCCCTTTTGAGGTAGGCCTCCATTGCCGTCACCTGGGGTAAGAGGAATACCGGGTCGGGCCGCTTTAAGAGGGTAGCCAAGAGACCAAACTGGGCAATTGCGACAAACCAGATCACCAGTAGCCAGCGACTCCACCACAAGTGGGGACCCAGGGTCGGTAGCCACTGCCCATAACCGTAGGCCAGCGCACCGAAGAGGAAGAAGAGGGCGATTACGAAGTGGTCATTAAACACCAGTCGCCAATACTTTAGCAGCATCATGAAATGGCGCTGGCGCCGCGTTGCAAATAAATTATTCATTTTGCTCATCCCTTGCTAAGCCAAGATAGATCTCATCAAGTGACTCGTCCGGCCGATCAGCCTGCGCCCGCAGTTCGGCCAGGGTCCCGTGGGCCTTGACCTGGCCGTTAGCAAGTAGGACGAAGCGGTCACAGTACCGCTGGGCCGTGTCCAGGACGTGGGTTGACATCAAAACCGCAACCCCTGCCGCCTTCTTTTCGGCAATTAGGTTCAAAAGGTCGTGAACGGCCAGTGGGTCCAGACCATAAAATGGTTCATCCACGATCAGCAGCTTGGCATCCGTCATGAACGCACAGCAGATCATTACCTTCTGCTTCATCCCCTTGGAGAAGTTTGCCGGGAACCAGTCCAGCTTGTTATCAAGCCGGAAAGTCTTCAATAGCTTGTGCGCCCGTTGCCAGGCCTGGTCATGGTCCAGTTGGTAGGCGTTCATCGTCAATTCCAGGTGCTCTCGCAAGGTTAACTCATCGTAAAGGATGGGCGTTTCGGGAACGTAGGCAATCTGCTTCTTGTACTCGTTGGGGTTGTCCCGGATGTTCAAGCCATTGAGGGTGATTTCCCCGGAAAATGGCCGCAGAATCCCAATAATGTGGTTTAACGTTGTCGACTTACCAGCACCGTTGAGACCAATCAGGCCGACCAATTCACCGGGCTGGACATCCAAGTTCACTTTCTTTAACACTGGTATTTGGGAGTATCCCCCAACCAGGTTCTTCACTTCTAGTGCCATTAATATGCCTTCCTTACCTACTTTTTCAAAAATTCATTATACCATACCGTAAATTCATGCAGCTTGGACCAAATTTAGGTATACTAAGGTTAACATAACACTAAAGGAGTGGTACTTATGACTGATTGTATTTTCTGCAAAATAATTAATGGTGAAATTCCTAGCTACACGGTTTACGAAGACGACGTTGTGAAGGCCTTCTTGGATATCTCACAGGGGACACCGGGCCACACTTTGGTCGTCCCAAAGAAGCATGTTAAAGACATCTTTGCCTATGACGAAGACCTTGCGGCAGCGGTCTTCTCCCGGATTCCAAAGATTGCCCGGGCCATTAAGCAATCTAACCCCGCTATCAAGGGAATGAACATCATTAACAATAACGGTGAGGTTGCTTACCAGTCCGTATTCCACTCCCACATCCACCTTATCCCCCGCTACACCGACCAGGACGACTTTAAGATGATCTTCAAGGATAACTCCGGCAAGTACAACGAAGAAAAGTACCAGGAAATCCAAAAGGCTATCGCTGACCAATTTAAGGACGCCCAATAATGCAAGCAATTAAAAACGTTATTAGTGATGTGAAAAAGCTGGGTCGCGAGGGCAAGCAGCTACAGGCTAATCTGGCAAAGCTCCAGAAAGCCCTGCCGGCAGTTAGCGAATACCAGCAGGAAGTAACGGTACTGGTCAACAAGTGGAAGTTCAAAGACCAGCACCGTCTTGACCGAATCCAAGAGATTGTCGAAAAGTTGAATAAGCGGCTTAAATAAATGGTGACGGTGTTTCCGCGCTCATAAAAGCCGGGCAATGAACCAATCAGTAGTCCATCGCCCGGCTTTTATATATCAAGGTTGCCGCCCAGCCCCTTATTCCTATATATATAAATCCGCACTGCGCCTTTTACAATCGCAGTGCGGATTTTTTCATCTAAAGCAAGAAAGCCAAGGTCATTTTCCCACCTTAAACATTAGTTATTAGAACTCGAGGAACCGTTGTTAGAGTTGTTTCCTAGTGAACCACTATTAGTGCTATTCGTGTTCAAGTAGTCATCCAGGATGTTCTTCTCGTCATTATCCTTGATTGAAACGTTCCCCTTCTTCAGGACGTTGGAGACAACCTTGTGTAAGAATGTCCGGTTGTTCATGTTTTCTTGAACAATCTGGTTCCGTAAGTCAGCGATGTGTTGACTCTTCTTACCCTTGGCCGGGTGTTCAATCATGTAGATTACCTGGTAACCGTCATCGGTCTTGACCGGCGTGGACGTGTATTCACCCGTCTTCAACTTAAAGGCTGCCTTCTTGTAAGCCGAGTCGAGCTGGTTATCGGTGTTATCAAAGGCTGGCACCCGCCCACCGGCATCCTTGTTTGAGGTGTCGGTCGACTGGGATTTGGCAAGCTTCTTGAAGGTCTTGTACTTATTGCTGGAGCTGTCAAGCCGGCTGATGATGTTTTGGGCCTCTTCCTTACTGCCGACCAGGATTTCCGCAGTTTGAACCTTTGGCTGGTACTTCTTCCACTGCTTGTTGATTTGCTTGTTGGTAATGTGGGAGTAGTCCTTTACTGCAGCCTGGAGCAACAGGTTAGAACGAATCTGCTGCTTGAAGGACTTTTCCGTCATCCCGTTTTGCTGGAGGTAGGCACTGAAGTTTTGCCCGTACTGGTTCTTGTACGTGTTGTATTCGGCATTGACCTGCTTATCGGAAACTTGCTTACCATATTCCTTTTGCAAGACCTTGTCCAGGATCATTTGTTGAAGGACCTGCTTCCCATTGCTGGTCTGCTTCATGCTGCTGTAGTATTGACTCTCGGTGATCTTCCCACCACTAGTGGTTGCGACCGCCTTGTTACCACATGCAGCTAATGGCAGCATCAATGCCGCCCCCGCAATAATCGCAATTAACTTCTTCGATTTCAAAAAAACACATCCCTTAATTTATTTATTTCGAAAAGTTCACCCATCAAATATACCACAATTGACGGCAAACGGACGGTATGCAATAAAAAGTTTAACCGATCTTCATAAATTATTCACGATCGAGGTCCAAGACGCCGGGAAGCTTTCGCGCCTGGTCGTTGGCGGTAAAGTACAAGACCTGGTTCCTTGTTGCCAGGTCATTGAGGAGTTCGATCACCCGCTGGCGACGCTGCTGGTCAAAGTTAACAAAACCGTCATCAATGATAATTGGTAACCGTAACCGGTCGCTCATTACACTGATGAAGCCCAGACGGAGGGCCACGAATAACTGTTCCGCCGTCCCGGTCGACAGTTCCCCGACCGCGTACCACTCTTGCTGGTCATCCAATACCCGGACTTCCTTGGTTGCTAAGGCAATCTTTTGGTAATGTCCGCCCGTTAAGATGGCAAAGTTCTTTTCCGCCGCTTTAATAACCGCCGGGTAGCGGTCGGTTGAGGCCAAAGACAGGGCCCGGTCAATCCATTGAATTGCCAGCTGGTAGCTCATCCATTGCTGGGCCTCCTGGATAATCTTTGCCAATAAACTGGCCTGGTGTTGGGCCAATTCATCGGGAGTTCCATCAGCCGCCAAGTTTTTGATGGTGAACTGGTCCCGCTGGACTTGTTCCCTTGCCCCGTGCAGGTGGGCACGGACTTCAGTTAAGTGATGGGCCAACCGCTGCTGCCGATCACGCAGGCTTGCTTCACTGTCAAAGCGGGCCAGCGCCGCCTTATCCGCAGCCGTTAACTGCTGACCGTATACGCTGGTCGTAATACGGCGGGTCTGCTGACCGGCCTGCTGGCTGACCAGGCTGTCGAAGTCATCCGGACTACTTGTTTGGGCCCGACGGTAAATTTGCTTGAGCTGGTCAGTAATTTTGTCCTGCTGGGCCCGCACCGCGGATTCTTGCTGCTGACTGTTTTCCAACTGCCGGGTGACCCGTTGCCATTCCTGATAGTCACTGGCCCGGCGGCTTAGCCAGTCATTAAAGTGCTGACTTAATTTTGCCGGCGTCTGGCCACTTGCCTTACCTGTCAACCGCCGCTGCAGTTCCGCCAGCCGTGTCTTAATCTCACTGGCCGCTGTCTGTGAATTGGCGATCTGCTGGTCCAGTTCTGCAACCCGGTATAAGTCGGCTTGCATTGGCAACCATTCGCTGACCGGAAAATTGGTCAGTCCGTGGAGGCGGCCAAAACGTCGCAGGGCGGCCTGTTGGTGATCAGTGGACCGGCTTGTCTCATTATTTATTTTATAAAGCCACGCCCCGGTAGCCGCCAGGACAATCAGTCCCATCAGCATGACCAACCCGTGGTGACCGAACATTCCCAGGATAAACAAGGCGGCACCGAGGCCCAAAAGCCCTGCAGACATCCGCCGGTTAGTTGTTGTAGACGCCGGATGGTTGCCTAAAAGGCTCTGAAGCGTCACGGTTTCTTGTTCGGACAGCGGCTTTGGTAACTGGTGACCGTAACGCCTTTGGAGACGGTTGCGCTCCGCAAACAGCTGCTCAAGACGTCCCTGCTGCTGGTGGTACTGGTCATCGCGCGACTGGAGCTGGAGCAGGGCCGTCTGGAGTCGCTGGTAATCATAGCGGTGTTGGTGGTAGTCCGCTAGCTCGTCCCGGTCAAATTGCGCGACATCTTTTTGCAAGCGGGCGATTTCATCCCTGAGGGTCCCCAGTTGGGCCGCCAAGCCATTAAATTGGCCCCGTAGTTGGTTGACCTGCTCAATATCGTCTGGGGCAACCGCAACTGTCGCTGCTTGTGGCTGTCTCTTCTTCCAGGCATCATAGATTGGCCACAGGCGACTTAGCTGGTCCAACCGGTTGACCCGGGCGGTTAAATTTGTTTCTTCTTGTTGCCACTTTTGGACCGCTGCTTTTTGTTGCTGCTGGTCCCGATTAGCAGCCATGTACTGGTCATACTTACGACTTGCTTGTACTGCTTGTCGAGCAAGTTGCCGGTACTCATCCAGGTGGCGGTTTAACTGTGGCTTGCGGCCCCGAGGCTTGTAAAGTTCATCCCCACGCTTAACCAGGCTGGCAATTAGTTGGTCCCACTGCTGGCTGCCGACAGCCCCGACCTGTTTAAGCTGGTGGTGAACCTCGTCAGGACTAAGGTCTTTGATATTTGCCAGTTCCTCCTGGCTGAAGCTAAAGACCGCTTGGTATAAGTCCTGGTCGATGTTGGCAAGCATTTTAGCCAGCTTATCTTCACCAAAGCGGTGGCCGTCCATGTCAGTCACCGTCACCAGACCACCACCCTTGCCGGCCGTTCGCCGAATTCGGTACCGGGTCCCGTGATCCTCCACGAGAAGGCTTCCCCCATAAGTACCGGTCGTCCGCGGCTTGTACTGCTGGTAGCGGTTTTTCCCCTTCGCGTTTGCAAAGCCAAAGAGGATGCTCCGGATAAAGGTCGCCAGCGTCGTTTTCCCGGCCTCATTACTGCCAAAGATTACCTGGGGGTTAGCGGAAAAATCAAAGTCCTGGTCATGCCACTTACCAAAGCCGTCAATGTGGACACTCTTAATTTTCACTACTGATCCCCCCTAACACCTGCTTGGCAAGCTGATAAAGTTTCTCTGGGGTAAGTTCCGCCCCTAACTGGTCAAATAAAACATCCTGGCGGAGCAGGGGCTGGGCGACGTGAGCAATGTTCTCTGGCGTAAAGACTGCCTTTTGCGCGTCCGTCCAGAAACGCTGGTCCAGGTCCGTTAACTTTGGAAGGTTAGCGGTCGGCGCTATGGATAACTCATAGGGCCACCACTTTATTTGGTCCTGGTGGGCAAGCCGGTCCTGAAGGTGGTTGAGGAGGGTCCCATCACGGAGCATTGTCCGGCATTCCGGCGATAGGTGATCCGTGTTTTCGAGCTGCAAGGCCACAAGGGTCAAGTTATTCCTTGTTAGCTTAGCGCCCGCCTGGGTAGCCGCCTCCGTAAGCTCCTGCGGGTTGGTAACCGTTGAAAGGTCAACCCCCGCCTGGGTCCACGCGATTCCGTCCAGGGGCTCAAAGGATGGGACTAATTGGTGACCCCGACTTTCCACCAGGTAGTAGCCATGCTGGCCACCCTCGTTCTTGTGCCGTCCCTGGGGGATGCCACTGTAAACAATTGGCGGCTGGGCGTTTAAAAGCTGGTGCTGGTGGATATGGCCCAACGCCCAGTAGTCGTAATGTTTTGCCCGGAGTTCGTCAAGCGTGAAGGGGGCGTAGTGGTTACTGCCACCGGCCTGGTACTGGGCACCATGCAGCATCCCAATTTGCCAGTCCGCGCTTTTCTTGACGGGAAAACTGGCGACAACATCTTCATCAACCCACCGCCGGGCATAGCTAAAACCAGTGATGGCAACGCTGGTCCCGTCGCTCAGGGTCAGGTGCTTAGTGCTGACGGTGGGGCCGAAGACGCGGACGTTGGCGGGCAAATCAATCTGTTGGTCCGTCCCAGTATTAAAGTCGTGGTTCCCATAGGACAGGAAAACGGGGATGCCCGCCGCCGCTAGACGTTGCAGCTGGGTCACGAAGAAGTCAATCGCCGCGATGCTCTTTTGCTCGCGGTCAAAGACGTCGCCGACAATTAGCATAAAGTCAACGTCCTCATCAATTGCGGCGGTCACGATCTTCTTAAAAGCCGCGAAAGTCGCCGCGTGAACCCGTTGCCAGAGCTGGTGCGGAATGTCTGTTAACCCCTGGAATGGACTCGCCAAGTGTAAATCTGCAGTGTGGATAAATTTCATAAACTCCCCTTCTTACAGGAATGGCCCCCAGCATCCGGATCAAACCGAATAGTGGAGGCCACTTATCATTTACCAAGAAATAGTGCTTACTGCTTGTTTTGGTCAGGCATTAAGTCACTGTAGAGGTCTTGGATAGGACTGGTAATCGTCTTGTTCAGTTGTTGCAGCATTTGGTCGACTTGACGTTCTTGGTTCATCAGGTTTTGAACGGCCTTCTTACCGCTGATTTCCTTTGCCAGGGTTTGGATTGCCTTGATTTCGTCATCGGAAGGCTTCTCACCCTTCATTTGCTTTTGCTGGGCGCCCGCCTGCATTTGTTGGAACTTCTTGAAGGAATTAAATGCTTCCGTGTCGGCCTTTAATTCGTCCAGGGCCTTCTTTAAGCCTTGGTATTCTTGGGTATCAACAAGTTGACGACTCATTTCATTTGCTGAATCGTAAATATTTACAACCATTGTAAAAAAACTCCTTTTTGATTACTTACTACAAATTGTATCATGTTTGCCTTCCCGATTAAAAGGGGACTAGAAGAGGGACTTAACACTGTCCCAGATCTTATTGGCCCGGTCACTGAAGTTATTGACCGTCTGGTTAAAGCGGTCGGTGAGGTCACTGCCGTTGTCAAAGAGCGACTTCCAACCGGACGGCTTCTTCAAGCGCTTGTTGGCCCGCGTCTGGGCATCCTCAACCGTAAACTTAGTCCCCGGCGTATTCGGCAGGATCCCCGTCATTTCGGTCTTGAAGAGGCTGTTGATATTGTGCTCAGAAATATCCTGGAGGACATGGCTGGAATTCGTGTCGTCATACCCTTCCCAGGTGGCGACCACAACGTCGGGGGTGTAACCAACAATCCACTTATCACGGTCGTTGGACTCATCGCCCTTGACACCGGAATTGGTCGTCCCGGTCTTCCCGGCCAGGGTGTAGCCACTCGGCTTGGCTGTTTCACCGGTCCCGTGCTCGTAGACGCCAATCATCATACTGGTCATTTCCTTAGCGGTCTTGCTGGAAATGACGTGTTTGACCTTGGAACCCTTGTTCTGGGCAATCACCTTCCCCGAGGCATCCTCAATCTTGGTGATGTAGTGTGGGGTCGGCATCTGCCCGTCGTTATCAAAGGTAGCGTACGCCCGGGCCATTTGTTGGGGAGAGACCCCCTTCGTCATTCCACCAAGGGCCAGGGCCAAATTCCGGTCGCCCTTTTCGACCGGTAGGCCAAACTTTTGCGCCATCTTGTAACCCTGGTTGACCCCAATCTTATTGAGGAGCCAGACAGCAGGGGCATTCAAACTTTCGTACAGGGCCTTGTACATTGGCACACTACCGCTGTAGGTATCGTCATAGTTCTTTGGTGTGTAGTTGTTTGTCCCGTACGACTGCTTCTTATCCTGCAAGATTGAGTCATAGAAGTAACCGTGCTCCAAAGCAGGCGTGTAAACCACGATTGGCTTGATCGTCGACCCAGGCTGCCGCCGCATTTGGGTTGCCCGGTTAAAGCCACGGAAAACGTGCTTACCCCGGCCACCAACAACCGCCGTTACACCCCCGGTCTTCGGGTTCATCGCCACCGAAGCGGATTGAACCATTGTGCCGTCACTTGAATTAGCAGGGAAATTATCGTCATCATCATAGGTGTCCTGCATCGATTCCTGCTGTCCCTGATCAAGGGTGGTGTAAATCTTATAGCCATCATTCATGATTGACTTTTCCGACAGGTGGTAGCGGCTCTCCGCCTCGGAGATTACCGCATCAAAGAAGTACGGGTACTTGTAGCTGTCGTTAGCTACGTAGCCACTGTTGATGCCCAGCGGGGTTTTCTTGTAACTATTCGCCGCCGACTGGCTCAACTTGTTGTTCTCGACCATCAGTTGGAGGACCAGGTTCCGCCGTTGAAGCGTTGCCTTCGGGTGTTCAATCGGGTCATAGATTCCGGGTGAAGTAAGCATCCCCGCTAGCATGGCCGCCTGCGGAACAGTTAGCTGACTGGCATTGACATCAAAGTAACGCCGGGCGGCATCCTGGACCCCCCAGACCCCGTGGCCAAAGTAGGCATTGTTTAAATACATTGTCAGGATCTGGTTCTTCGAATACTGGTTCTCCACCTCTACCGCGATGAAGATTTCCCGGGCCTTCCGCGAGAAGGTCTGTTGCTGGGTTAAGAAGGCATTCTTGACTAGTTGCTGAGTCAGGGTACTCCCCCCACCAGAGATGTAGTCCCGGTGGAGGAGCTTATTCTTCACTAGCAAAAAGGCGGCCCGGCCAAGACCCTTAATGGAAAAGCCGTGTTCGTGGTAAAAGTTACGGTCTTCTGTTGACAGGACCGCGGCCGGAACGTTGGCGGAAATTTTATCCAGCTTGACGTAGGTCCCCTTCTGCGAGTAGAGGCTACCAGCTGACTGCTTTTTATTGTCGTAAATCATCGTGGGGCGTGATAGCCGGTTCTGCAAATTCTTGACGTTCGCCGTCTTAGCAATGAAAGTCAGGTGAATGCTTGCAATCAGAAAAATACTCAAAAAGACGACAATGAGCCAACGGGTAATCTGGTACCGGTGCCAAAAACGACTGACGTTTTTCTTCACTAGTTGCCAGAAAACGTTTAACTCCTTGCGCATCTTCCTACCAACTTCTTTTAGCCACGCAATGATGCGTTCCTTAGTTGAATTAGGTTGTGGTTCGCGTTTCATTTCCGATCTCCATTTGTTCGTTTAAAGGTTGCCTGTTATTTTAGCATACTTTTTTGCCCTTAGACCGGTCAGGGGCAATCCTTTATTAAGGCTTAAAGTATCGCAAAAATAAAAGGCTGGAGAAAGATTTTCCAACCTCTTTAATTTTAAGTTATCATTTACATTTCATCGGGAGCCTTGATGTCAAGCATTGCCAAAGCGTCCTTCAGGATGTGACTAACCGCCTGAACCAGTGCAAGACGAACTGGTTGCTCATCGTCGTCTTGAAGAATCCGGTTGTGGGCGTAGTATTGGTTGAACTTCTTGGAAAGTTCCAGAGCGTACTTAGCAACTACCGATGGGTCGTAGTTGACCGCAGCCCGTTCAACAGCGTTACTGTATTGGCTGAGGAAACTCAGGATGTCCCAAGCAGAGTCACCAATCTTGGTCAGGTCAACGTTACTGAAGTCCCGGATGCCACCCTTCCGCAGGATGCTCTCCGCCCGGGCACGGGCATACTGGACATACGGACCAGTTTCCCCTTCAAACTTAACGACATCTTCCAGCTTAAAGTTAACCGCGTTCCGCCGGTCATTCTTCAGGTCGTGGAAAATAACCGCACCGACACCGACCTGCTTGGCAACTTCGTCCGCGTTCTTCAGGGTTGGGTTCTTTTCGGCAATCTGTTGACGAGCGAGCTTGATTGAATCGTTCAGCACGTCTTCGAGGTCGACCACGTTCCCCTTCCGTGTTGACATCTTCTTACCATTCAGGTTCATCAGACCGAAGGAGATGTGTTCCAGTTGGTTCCACCAGGTGAAGCCCATTTCCTTTAGGACGGCCTTTAATTGCTTGTAGTAGTTTTCCTGTTCGGCACCAACCACGTAAAGGGACTTGGCATGGCCGTACATCCGTTTCCGGAACAATGCGGTTGCCAGGTCACGGGTAATGTAGGTGGTCGTTCCGTTACTCTTAATAATCAATGGTGGGGTCAACTTGTAGGCATCCAGGTCAACAATTTGGGCACCCCGGCTGGACTTCAGGAGGTGCTTATCCTTCAACAGTTGGATTGGGTCGTTCATCTTCTGGGCACTGAAGGCTTCCCCGTGGAAGGAGTCAAAGTGAACGTCCAGCATGTCGTAAACCTTTTGGAACCGTTCAATTGAGATTTCACGGAACCAGTGCCATAAGCGCCAGGCTTCCTTGTCACCGTGTTCCAACTTAGCAAACCACTCCCGGCCGAGTTCAGTGTATTCGGGGTGCTCATCTGCTTCGGTGTTAATCCGGACATAGTACTTAAGCAGGGTGTTAATCGGGTCCTTCTTGACCTCTTCTTCACTCCCCCACATCTCGTATGCGGCCATCAGCTTACCGAACTGGGTTCCCCAGTCACCGAGGTAGTCAACCCGAATCAGGGTGTAATTTTCTTTTTCTAGGATCCGGGCAACGGCTTCACCAATCATTGTTGAACGCAGGTGCCCCATACCCATTGGCTTGGCAATGTTTGGTGAGGAGTAATCAATTACCACGTTGGCTTGGTGACCCAGGTCCTTCTTACCGTAGCCTTCTGGGTCGGCAAGGATGGCCTTAATGATTTCGGCCCCGACTTGTGCCTTATCCAGGAAGAAGTTAATGTACGGACCGGCAACGACGACCTTTTCAAAGCCCGTTTGGTCAATCTTTTTAACCAGGTCAGCCGCAATCATCTGCGGTGCCTTATGCAAGGTCTTGGCTAAGAAGAATGTCGGGAAGGCATAGTCCCCGTTATTGGCATCCTTTGGCCGTTCGATTTTATCCGTGATCTCGTCAAGTGACAGGTCCGGCAGCGCTGCTGCAACCGCTGTTGCTACTTGTTGCTTTTCATCCATCTGTACGTCCTCCTTAATAAAAAGTCTCCAGTATTACTAAAAATACTAGAGACGAGAATTCCCGCGGTACCACTCTAATTGAAATTGGTTTCCACTCATTATTACTTATATTAAATCTATCCTGCCTTGCACGCCTTCACTAACCACCAGCTCCTAACTCCCACCAACTTAGGATCGCTTTTCCTGGCTGCTAGCTACTACTCAAAGCAGTTTCACAATCACATATTATAGCAAAATCCTCCCTAATTACAAGTTGGGGGAAATCGAAGAAAATAAAAAAAGCTGAAGAACTTATCTCCAGCTTTTGCGATAAGCGGGTAACGAGAATCGAACTCGCGACGCAACCTTGGGAAGGTTAAGTTTTACCACTAAACTATACCCGCATAACTAACTTAATTGATAACACTAAGTTAGTATATACCTTTTATTTCTTTTTGTCAGCCTTTTTTGTCACTTTTTTTCGACTTTTTGCTGGCTTTTTCTTGGCCGTCTTCTTTTCGTCCGCATCATCATCGTCTTTTTCTTCTCGTGGAACAGCCTTGATCATTTTCGCTTCACTTTGGCGAATAACTGCCCGGCCATTAAGCTCGTTGACACCACTCTTGTCAGCTGGATCAAAGTCGTTGATGGAAACCATGATTGAATTGTTGTAGACCTTTTCAACTACACCTTGGAAGTCGTGATCCATTGGCCCAAACTTCTTGCAGCCAACTACATCACCAATTTCAAAATCAGCCATTCGTTTTCACCTCGCTACTATTTCCAATAGGATAACAGGAAACACTTTACTCTTTTTTCGGCTTTTTTTCAAGTCAAAAGCAAATTGGTCATTGTCCATAATTATGATAAAATCATAGCAGAAAGGGGGTCAGCGAAATGCTCAAGTTGTTTTGGGAATTTATCGTCCTGATTCTTTTATTTGCCAACATCTTTGGTAACCACTCTAAGAAGGAAAAACACGTTTCGGACTGGTTAGGGATCGCCCGAATTACCTTCTTCATTCTCTTGACCCTGGCTGTTATCCAATTTATTGTTGTTTTCCCTGCCCACATTGTCTGGCACATTATCTGGCTGCTCTACCTAGTAGCAGTTTACATCCTGATGGAAAACACTTTCCGGCTTAAGCGGGAAACTTTTGGTAACCCCCTCCAAGCTTTCATTGTTACGACGGCGTTAGTCATCACTTTGATAATTATTATTGCTTTATTTTAAATAAAGGCTTGCATTCTGATGAAAAATCAGTATAATAATTATTGTTGTCTGATAGAGATAGATAGCAATGCCCCAGTGGCGGAATTGGCAGACGCGCAACGTTCAGGTCGTTGTATGGGTTTCCATGTACAGGTTCGAATCCTGTTTGGGGCATCAGTTAGCTCGGTAGTTTTTCTACCGGGCTTTTTTCGTACGTGGGGGAAATAATGAAAACTAACCAGAAAATCTATGAAGTATTTATGGCGGTGCTCGCCATCATTTCGATTATCCTAATTGTCCTTAGCTACGGGTCGGTCATTGATATCAACCATGGCTACCCCGAATTGTTAAATAACGCCATCTTAATCATCTTTACCATTGATTACTTTGCCCGCCTCTTCCTCGCCAAGGACAAGAAAAAGTTCTTTAAGGAAAATATTTTTGACCTCCTGTCGATCATCCCAGTCAGTGCCTCCTTTAACCTCTTCCGGTTTGCCCGCATTGGGCGGCTCGTCGTTGTCTTCCGCCTTGTCCGTCTCATCGGGCTTACCGGTAAACTCAACCGGTTGCTAAAAATCAACGGCCTGATATACATCATCTACACCAGTATCGCTATTTTGATTGTCAGTGCCTCGATGTACTCAATCAGTGAGCATGTTCCTTACGGCGAATCACTATGGTGGGCCATCGCAACCGCCACCACAATTGGTTACGGAGATATTTCGCCCCATACCTTTCTCGGTAAGCTTGCCGCAATTCTGTTAATGGTGATTGGAATCGGCTTTGTCGGGGTCCTTACTAGTTCCCTGACTAATTTCTTCATCCAGGACCACACCAACGACCGGATGGCAACCGTCTTAAACAAGTTAAGCGATCTCGAAAAATCAAACCGGGAGCTCCAAGCAGAAGTCCGTAAACTCTTGAAAGAAGAACGCAATAAATAAGTGGGGTTGTGGCATAAGCTCAATAAATTAGATGAAACACGGAAAGTACAATAAAGCCTTCAGTGCCGGCATTAGTCATGAACACTGAAGGCTTATTTGTTTTCTTTGGAGACGATAAGTGTCTCCTTTTATGTTCCATTTTTTCTCTTACGCTTTCACCCGTTGAATCATTGTCCCGTAACCGGTCAACACTAAGAAGCGCGGTGCCACTTGGACATTGGCGACGTTCGTATTAAAACGAATATTGACGATTCCGTCAGCCCCCTTAGCTTCGGCCCGTTCCTTCATCTTCTCCTTGACCTCATCAAAGAGCTGGTCCATAGATTCAAAAGCATCGATTGCGTCACTGGTCAGCATCAGGTGACCCGTTGCGTTAACAATCCCTAAGATTCGGTGCGCCTGTGGATAATTCTCTGTTGATAAAAACACTCGACCCCATCCCCTTCTTACCATCCAGTATAACAAGCTTTTCCCTTTATTAACCAAACAAATAGTCCCCAGAACTTGGTTAACCCAAATCCTGGGGACTTAATTGTGCATGGGGAGCTTTATCCCCCGGCTATACGGAAGGAATCTCGCCACTTTGCTCTGGAACTGATTAATTACCTAACATTTTGATTCTATCTTCCGCAAAGTCGCATTTTATAAACCATGTGTAAAGCGCACCCTGGTGACCTGACTCACTTCATAAACTTTACCAATACTATTGGTCACTCTTACGTTGCTTCTGCCTACTCCTTATGTCCTTCGGCTCCTTACATCGTGGGAGATCTTCATGACGGATCATGATCTCTTTTCTTCTTTCCTTCCACATCTTTAATATACCACCACTTGTAAGCGGTTGCAACCATCTTTTTAAACTAAATTGTATGCAACAAGGCAGAGATGGCAACCGCGTTATTTAGGGCGTGAATCAGCATGCTGTTCTTAATGTTTCCCGTCTTCCGGTAAACATAGGCCAGCACCATCCCCATAAAACAGTAGAGGAGAAAACTCACGATTGTTGTGCTGGCGTGGGCTGATGAGAAAACGATCCCGGACAAAATAATTTTGGGCCAAAAACGCGTCGGCTTGAAGAAAAGGTTGGTTAAGATCCCCCGAAAAATCAACTCCTCGGCAACCGGAGTCAGGGTAAAGGAAGAGATTACAAATACACCGGTCACTAACCTGTTATGGTCCAGCATCTGTCGAATTAACTCGTTATTCGCCGTCCCGCTCTGGTGGAAAATTACTTGGTTGAGCCAGGAGAAAAACATCATCCCGACCATCAGAGCAAGATAGCCACCAATTATTGCACCAACCTTAATCCCGGCCTTTTGGGGCAGCTGGTTATACTGGTGAAAGACGTAGCTGGCTCGGTCGATAATGAACAAAAAGATTAACACGAACAGGCTAGACATCACGATTGCCACTCCCTGGTTATCGGGCCGCCGGTTAGCAATTGCTATCGCCATGGGGGGCGTTTGAATAAGGACATAGAAAACGAGGAAGAGGCCCACCCGGTAAAGGAAGTCCCCCAGCTTAGTCTCCTTGATCTTCATTTTTCTGCTTTTTTTCCTCCTTTAAGCGGATTTCCTTCCGTCGTTGATAGGTCTGCTTAGCGGTATACCGCGTCACAATCAGGTTTGCAACGATAAAGCCAACAATCCATAGGGCATACATCAACCAGCCCGAAATTAGCTTGGCAATGGTCAAAGCAACCAGGACGGCAAAAATAATGAACGGTGGCAAAATGACCTTTATTAAATATTCAGCTTTCATCTGCTTTCTCCCTTCGCACTTTCAATTAATTTTGCTGACACTTGCCAGTACTCTGGCGGGCAATCAGTTTAACCGGGAAGTGTTCAACCTGCTCCGGTTCAGCATCCGGGTGGTTAATCTTGTTTAATAAAATCTTGGTGGCCCCTACCCCCAGCTTAAAGATTGGTTGGTGAATCGTTGTCAGCTGCGGGTAAACGTATTCGTCCAGAATAATATCATCGTAGCCAATGACAGAAATATCTTCCGGAACACGGACCCCCTGTTCGCGCAGTCCCCGCATCAGGCCAATGGCAACCTCGTCATTAGCCGTGAAGACGGCCGTTGCACCACTTTCAATCACTGGCTGGGCTATCCGGTAGCCGCCTTCCTTACTCAGGTCGGCCTTCAACAGGTTATGGTTCTCATCAAAGTCGATCCCCTGCGCATTAATGGTTTCCTGAAAGCCCGCCATCCGCTGTTTAAAGTTTTCAGTGATATTTTTAACCCCCAAGAACAGCATCTTAGTATGACCAAGGGCCAGGAGGTGCTGGGCGGCCAGCTGACCACCATGGTAGTCATCCGTCAGTACCCGGGCCCCCTGCTGGTCGTAGTTACGGTCAAATAGGATGTAAGGAATATCACGGTTGCTGAGGGCCTGGTTAATCATCTCGGTCGTCATCCGGGCACTCGCGATGATGAGGCCATCAATGGACCGCTCAACCATTTGCTCCAGGTACTCCTGTTCCAGCTTGGGTTCCCGGTTGGCACTGAAAATCAGCGGAATTAGCTTTTCCTGGCGGGCAACTTGCTGGACCCCTTCGACAAAGGTACCGAAGAAGGACTCACTGACGTTGGGCACGAGCACCCCAATTGTATTGATGTTTCCCTTCATAATTAGGCTCCGCGCGTGAAAGTCCGGCACGTACTGGTACTGGTCACGGAGCTTCATAATCTTTTCACGGGTGGTTTTACTGAACCGTTTTCCCTTACCATTCAACACCTGTGAGACAGTGGTAACTGAAACACCGGCCATCCGCGCAATATCACGAATTGTAACTTTTTTCCCCATTATTTTCCTCTTCTATCCTTTTTTACTTCCAAATATTAAGCTAAAATTGCGGGTCATGCAAATTATTGCTGACCAAAAATATCGTGCAGGACCTGGCGCGTCGTTGCCGCCTGAGTTCCCCGGACTCGTACATAGTCAACCTGGGCAAGTAAAACGTCGTACGTCCACATTGAAGAAAGGTCGTGCTCGTTAAAGTAGTGGAGGGTCAGCTTAACCCGGTCCAAGCTGGCAATCACTCCTTCAAAGTCATCGGCCCCCTTATACTTTGCGGTCCCAATTACCACTGGCAAGTGGTTGGTAAACGAATCGTCCAAGACATTGCTTAAGAGGTCCCCCTTGGTATAGTCCGGATGGTCGTCAATGAACTTCTGCACCTGCCAAATATCAAAGTAGTGGTACTGGTGGGCAACCTTGGTCTTCTCCGAAATGGTCATCAAATAGTCCGTCCCCTTGGCCACGTAGTCAATACTGCTGAGGCGAACTGCAATCAAGCCGTTGATCTTGCCATCCCAGTCAATGCTGATCAGGAGGCAAAAGAGGGGATCAATCGCGAGGACGAACCCAACATTAAAGTAGTCATCATTCGGAATATTATGGACCTCGATCAGCGTGCCCTGCTGACGGACGATGGCCAGCTGGGCCCGAATTTCATTTAGTTTCATTTTTGTCATTATTATCTTCCTTACAGTAATTATCCCCTTCTATTTTCCGGGTTTTCCCCATAATTTTCAAATATTTTTGCTAGTGATGATTTTCCACAGCCAAATATTGTGAATTTACGGTGGGAATCCCCCATATTTTGTAGTAAGATGGTTCTTGTGCTAAAAAAAGTAAAGAGGGGCCATTATGGTGATAATTACAGCAGGAATGATTGGTGTCGGGAAAACAACCTTAACGGGTAAAATCGCCGAACACCTCCACACTAAAGCATTTTTTGAACCGGTCGGTAATAACCCGGTCTTGCCGTTATACTATAAGGATCAAAAGCAATATGGTTTCTTACTGCAAATTTATTTCCTTAATAAACGGTTTTCAATGATCAAACAGGCCTTGGCGGACGACAACAACGTATTGGATCGTTCAATCTACGAAGATGCCCTATTCACCCGCGAAAACAATGCGGAAGGCAACATCACGGATACCGAGCTTGAAGTCTACCTGACCTTACTGGACAACATGATGAAAGATCTCCAGCAGCTGCCAAAGAAGGCTCCGGACCTGATGGTATATTCCGAGACTGACTTTGAAACAATCCTTTACCGGATCAAGAAGCGGGGTCGTGACTACGAACAGATCGACAACAACCCCGAACTGAAGGACTACTACTACAAGATGTGGAGTGCCTACAAGCAGTGGTACAAGGACTACGATGCGAGTCCTAAGATGAAGATTGACCTAGAAAAATACGACCTGGAAGATCCGGCCAACGTTAAGACTGTCTTGGCAATGATCGATGACCGGCTCAAGACAATCCGTTAATAAATAAAAAGAAGCTGAAAAAGCATCAGAGGGCCCTGATGCTTTTTCAGCTTCTTTATTTCACCAAGGCAAAGCGACGAAGGAGGGTAATGGCGCCGGCAGATCCAGCCCCACCCAAAATTGATAGCCAGGTGACCCGGTGGGGATGGTGGACCCGGCTCGCCTTTACCTCATGACTACTAGTCGGGGCCATCGGTGGTTCCTTAAAGACCGCCGGCCGGTGCATAGCAGTCCGCTGTGGTTGGTGGTCATACTTGGTAAGCTGGAAGTTACTAATAATTTCGTTGAGTTTCCGGTCATAATGGGGATCGGTCGCGTACCTTCCCAGGAGGGCATGGGTCGCTTGCCGGTAGCTTTTCGCGGCCCGCCGGTGAACACCATCGTACAAGGGATCTTCCAACGTCTGGGCGTAATCATGGAGGGACTGGTAGTCGTTATCATACCAACGGAAGTAATCCTTAATCTCGTGCCGGTGCCCCTCCTTATCAAATTCAACGGTTGGTTGCAAAACAGACCGTGTTTGAAACGCGCCCTTGACCCCAAATAAGTTATGGTAGGGTTTACGAGCCAGGTCACTCGTTCCCCAGTTACTCTCCAAAGCGGCCTGGGCAATTATGATTGACGGGTAGAGGTCAAACTCTGCCCCAATCCGCTGCGCATCTTTAGCAATTCGGGCAATAAAGGCGGCCTGGGCCGGTGAAGGGTGCTTCAAGGGGTATTCACTAGAGTCCGGACCACTTTCCTCCGGCAGCTGGTTATCAGCCATCCCCCCATTAGTCGTGACTTCGCCATCGCTGGGTGCCGGCTGGTTTCCGCTGCGAAAGTTTTGCCCCCGTGCAAAGCCCCGCTGGTAGGCAGTAACAGCCACATCGTCCCCACCTGGTTGTGCAGGATGCCCCTGGAGGCCATCATTCACCCCCTGGCGAAAGGCCTGCTCATACACCTGTCCCACTTGCGCAAGGGCTGACAAGAAGGCACTGGCATACTCATCACCGCGTTGCTTAACCTGGTTTTCGTCAACCAACTGGCGGTTCAAAACGGCTTGTCTAGCATCCTGGTAAGCATCCTCAGAGACGCTTGCGGCCAAGGCACCCGAAGCATTTCCGAAGATCGTTAGTCCCGCCATTAGTCCAATAATAAGTTGTCGTTTCATAATATCCTCTCCTCATCGTTATCCTTATTTATTAAATACGGACAATTGATGAGGAGGCACTTTTTTACTAAAAAAAGAGGATTTCGGTGCTTCGCCGAAATCCTCTTTACATTTTAAATCTTAGTAAATAACCACTGGTTCGTTGATTTCCATGTCGTGGTATGCCGTTCCAGCATCTGCCGGGTGCATGTTTGCACAACCATGTGAGCCACCAGTCGTGGTCAGGTATTCCGTCTTGGACCAGTTGTTCCGCCAGCTGGCATCGTGGAAGCCACAGCCGGTATCAGTAAATGGTGACCAGTATTGAACTGGGCTACTGTACAGTGATCCATCATCGTTGGAGCCCCGCAGAGTAGCTGGTGATTGCTGGTACATGATGTACCAAACGCCCTTTGGTGTCCGGTTGCCTGGCGTATTACTCCCCGTTACCACGTCAGCATCAAAGACACACTTACCATTCTTGTAGAACCATACGTGTTGGTCAGCCAGTGACAGTTCAACATAGGTGTTGCCAATACCGTTATTAGCGGTAACACCATAGCCAGTCCCCCGCCGGTTGTAGCCGATTCCGTAAATATCAGCCTTGGCATTAACCGTCTTCTTACCGTCCGCAACCGCTTGAGCTAAAGATTGGCCGGCACGTTGGTCACTGATCTTCCAACCATAGGAACCCTTGTCAGAAGTGGTAATTTCCTTACCGGAGTGGGTCCTAAACTTGAACGACTTACCCAGCGTTGCCTGCTTATTGTTGATCTTAGCAATCTGGCTGTTAACAGCGTGAGTATCAAAGCTGTACTTACCATTTTGGTAGGTGGCACTTGTGATAATGTCGTTAGAGTTTAACTTGTAGGTTTCGTTTTCGACCTTGTAATTAACCTTCTTGTTAACCAGGTCCTTCAACTTTGCCTTTTCGTTTTGAACCGTCTTGCTGTCAGCGGTTAACGGCTTGGTGTAGTGGGCGGTTAAACGAATCGTCCCGTTATTCTTCTTATTGTCAAACTGCTTCAGTAAGTTCTTAGCATCATACTGGTTCCCCTTCTTCGCAGCAATGGTGCTAATCTTGCCATTTTCCAGCTTAGCATAGGCGTCAACCGGTGCCTTCCGTCCCTTGTTCATCTCAGAAACGGCTGTTTCAACGGCATCCCGCATTGCACTCGTCTGGTTACTGGAATGTTCTGGCGTAACCAGGACGTTTTGCTTCTTACCACTGGGGAAGAAGGTCCGCTGTTCCTTTTGTGCCGTCACAAACTTATCCTTGTCAGCACTGGTAATACCAGAGCCACTTGCCTGACCGTCGTAAATCAACTTACCATCAAGGTAAACATCATTGCTCCGGTCGGTAGCCTTAACCTTTTGGTAGGCCTCATCCGTGGTCATTCCACCAACTGCGACCCCGTTAACCGTTGTGTTGCGGTTGAAATGCGTGTGTTGGTGCCACGTCATTATTACGCCTAATAGAACAATTACAACAGCAATAATTGCAATAACTAAACGTCTTGCTTTCAATTGCATTTTCAAACTCCCTAAAATTTATTTTCTTTAGTCGAACTAAAGATAACGATCATATTGTACCAGCATTTATGACATTTAGCACACTTTATTTCTTATTTCTGAAATCTTTCTGTAACAAATGTCTTATTTACGTAAACTAATTGCCCGTTTCTTGACACTTAATAGTCAAAACAGGGCTTGGCATTCTCTTGCCGCGCCCCGTTTCCTTTAATTAACATTGTTGGTGATTAAATTTCTAAGTATCTGTTCTTCTTCAGGTCAACCTTTTTATTGTCCTTATCCGTCTTAACAACGGTGACATCGCAAGGGGCTTCCCGAATAGTGTACGCAGCCGTGGAACCAACGATCAGCCGCCCAATCATGTTCAAACCAGTTGCCCCAATGACAATTAGGTCAATACCATTATTCTTTGGGTAGTTTTCGGCCAGCTCTAACTTAGCGTTACCAACCTTGACTTCGGTAACGACGTTGGTAATACCGGCAGCCTGTGCCTTCTTCTTGTATTCATCCAGCCGCTTTTCCATCGTATCAATTGCCGGCTGGTAGATGCTCCGGTCAACAAGGCTGTAGCCGTTCGGGCCGCCAGATGGAATCTTTTCACCATTAATCACACTGAGCAAGTACAACTGAGCCTTGTTCAGCTTGGCCGTCTCGACAGCCTTGTCAAATGCCATGTCGGCCTGCTTAGAACCATCAATTCCTACTAAAATCTTTTGATAAGTCATATTGACACCCCCACTTAATTGATACACTTATTTTATCACAAAGTCGTTATTCAACTCAGTCGCTTACCAAATTCTTAATAGCTTCCATGTAAATTGCCATCGACTTAATCAGGTCATCGACTGGCTGGTATTCGTTTGCCTGGTGCATCGTGTTTGGCGTGTTCGGCATCAGGGCCCCAAAGGCAACGCCCCGTTTCATCAGCCGACCATAGGTCCCACCGCCGACAACTTCCGGTTGGGCGTTCTTGTCACCACTCTGGTTGATGTACGCCTCCATTAAGGTCTTAACAATTGGGTCATCCGGGTCAACGTAGTGAGGTTCTTGGGCAGGTTCCTGCTTAACAGCAATTCCAAGTGGCGTGGCGACCTTTTCAACGGTTGCCTGTAACTGGTCCGGTGAAATGCCCTTTGGGAAACGGAAGTTCATATTGATGGCCCCACCGTTTTCAAGGTCAAAGTTCAAAATCCCGGCATTCATCGTCAGCTCACCCATTACGGGATCGGTGAAGGCGCCGTCAAAGCCGTCCATCCGGGTATCAAGGTGCAGGTACTTACCCAGGAAGTGGATGAAGCTCTTCGCCCCCTTGGCAAAGTCATACTGGTCAAGGAAGTTTGCCAGGTAAGTTCCGGCATTGATCCCCTTTTCCGGCTCCATTCCGTGTGCGGCCTTCCCAACCACGGTGATGGTCAGTTCATCCCCATTTTCCGCAATGTTACCGGAAATCGGGTTCTCACCAACAAAGCGGGCAAAGTCATCCCGAATTTGCTGGTTGTCAGCAGCCGTAATTACCGCCACTGCCTCGCGCGGAACCATGTTGAACCGCAGACCCGACTTGAAGCTCTTAAGTTGGAAGGCGCCATCATTGCTGGCCGGCACGGACAAGAGGAGGGAGACTTGGCCCTTTTCGCCGTTGATAACCGGGAACTCAGCATCCGGTGAGAAGCCAAGGGTCGGTGCGGGCTCCACTTCAAAGTAGCGGTGCATCCCAGTCCAGTTGCTTTCTTCGTCCGTACCGACGATAAAGCGGACCCGCTTGTTAAACTTAGTCCCCTGGTCTTTCAAATACTTGAGGGCGTAGTATGCCGCCATTCCAGGGCCCTTATCGTCGGAAGCCCCCCGACCATAGAGATTACCATCCTTAATTACCGGGTCAAAGGGATCCGTATCCCAGCCCTTGCCGGCGGGCATCACGTCAACGTGGGCCAGGATCGCCAGGGTATCGTCACCCGTACCGCATTCGGCATAACCGACCACGTTATCAATGTTCTTGGTCTTAAAGCCATCCTGGTCAGCCATTTCCAAAAAGGCCTTCAGTGCCTGGGCCGGCCGGGGTCCGAGTGGGTATTCGTCCGTTGCTGCATCGTCGTCTCTAACACTTGGAATCTTCATTAAGGAAATTAAATCCGTTAAATAGTCCTTCTTCTGGCTTTCTGCTGCCTTGAGCCAATCTGTCATAATTTATCCCTCCATCGAAGTAATCATTAACGCTAAAATAATGATACCATTAAAGTAAGCGTTACAAAATCTAAAGGAGACTTTTATAATGAAAAAACTTTCCGATCAAATTCTTCACCAAGTGATTAAGCCCCGGCCGGCCAACAGTTTTAAGGGAACCTTTGGCAAGGTAACCCTGGTAGGGGGTAACCGGAACTTTGGTGGGGCCATCATCATGGCTTCAACGGCCGCCGTGTGCGCAGGGGCGGGCCTGGTGACGACGGCAACCGACGCTAGTAACTCCGGCGCCCTCCACGCCCAACTACCGGAAGCAATGTTTGCCGACTTCACTAACGATAAACAGGTCGCCAGCCTGGTCAGTGCCGCAACTACGGTGGTTGTTGGCCCCGGCCTGGGTGACGACGAAACCAGCAAACACATTCTTAAGAACGTTTTTGCCAGTGTCAAGCCTGAGCAGAACCTGGTCATTGATGGTTCCGCCATTACCCTGATGGCCCGGGAAAATATTTCCCAGCCGGCCGCCAACGTAATCTACACACCGCATGAAATGGAATGGCAACGACTCTCCGGTATCAAGATTGGCGAACAAACCGAAGAGAAAAACCGTGCTGTCCGGGACCAGCTCAACGCAACCGTCGTTCTTAAGAAGCACCACACGGAGATCTATACCACCAATGAGGTTTACCAGTTGACGATTGGGACCCCGGCCCAGGCCGTTGGTGGGATGGGTGATACCCTAGCCGGAATGGTCGGTGGTTTCACTGCCGAATTCCACCAGGACGTTACTAACGCTGTCTTGGCTGCCGTTTACGCCCACAGCGCAATTGCCGAGAAGATTGCGGAGAGCCAATACATTGTCCTGCCCCACCAGATCAGTCGAGCCCTGCCGACTTTCATGAAGAAGATGGAACAGGCACCAAACGAACACCACATTGGTTTCTTGAATTAATTTCCCGGGAAATTAATTTTGCCCCATAATAAAAAAGGTTGGAGAAAATTTCTTCAACCTTTTTTATTTAACGAATATGCAATTTTTGCCGAAGAGCTGCGGACCGGGGACCAATAATCTGGTCCGTTAAACGGAACTTGAGAGCGAGGAAGGCAAAGACCCCGACGCCCAGCATTACCCCTAAGATCAGGGTAAAGAAAGCCGTAAACCGACCGTAGGGACTTACGAAGTGGCCAGTCAGGAGCATGAATGCCTTGGTGACCACGAACATAATGATTGAGTAGCAAAGAATCTGGTTAGTGGGCTTGGACATCTTGTAGAAGTGAAGGCCAAACTCCATATTAAAGGAGTGCAGAATCATGTAGTCAATCACAAACATTGACAGGCAGGTGGCAAGTAGTGGTCCCAACCCCTGCAAAAGCTTAATACATGGGTACTGCAAAAGCAGCTTGATAATAATACCGATTCCTAAGAACTTCATCATCCGCCGGTTCTCAGAAATTCCCTGCATCATAGCGGCGGCAACGGTATAAAGACCCATTGGAATTGATACAAAGGCCGCAAATTGGAGGACCACAATTCCTGCCTGGTCGTAGCGGTAGAAGACCGTGTAAATTTGTTGGGCCACCGCTGCCAGGCCAAGTGAAGCCGGGATCATTACGAAGTAGAAAAGCAGGAGGACGTTTTCAATCTGCTTTCTGATTCCCTGCAGGTCGTTTTGGGCCCGGGCCGTTGCTAACAACGGGATAACCGTAGCGGCCATGGCTGCCGCCAGGGAAATAATAATCGTGTAGAGCTTGTTAGCGTTGAAGGCAAACAGGGCGTAAAGGATCGTTTCCTGGTAATGGGTAAAGTGACCAACCCGGAACAGCATGTGGGGGAAGGTAAACTGGTCGATTAGCTGGTAAACCGCCACTCCCGATTCAATGATGACAAACGGGATTGACTGGTAAACCATCCGGGCGACCAGTTCCATCGTCGACACCTGCAGGTTTGACCTCCCCTGACTAATCAGATCGTTCATCTCCCGTCGGTGGCTCATCCAGGCCCAGGACAGGACCATGATGGCACCAATTGCCCCGATAAAGGCCGCAAAGGTCGACTGGGTAACGGCCGCTACCCAACTCCCCTTTTGGATTTTCATAATCAGGTAGGTGGCCGCCAACATATAGATAACCCGGAAGACTTGTTCCACAAACTGGGACATGGCCGACGGTGCCATCCAGTTATACCCCTGTAAGAATCCCCGACTCATCGCCAGGGCAGGAATGATCAAAACGGCCCAGGCCAGCGACCGGACAACCGGAATGACGTTTGCGTCACCATTATCCATCATTGGGGCGGCAAACATCATCACCGTCGCACAAACAACCCCCATCGCCAGAGCAACGTACATGCTCGATATGTAAAGGCGCCGGCTTACCCCGTATTCATTTAACCCGTTATAGTGGGCAACCATCTTGGAGATTGCGGAGGGCAGCCCCGCCGTTGCAATAATTAAGAAGATGTTATAAATGTTATACCCCTGTGCAAAGAGGGCGTTAGCTTCGTTACTGTAAGCACCGAGCCAGGTTACCCAAGGGATAACGTAAACGGCACCTAAGATTCGCGAGGTGATACTCCCTACCGTCATCCAAGCGGAACCGCTTAGCATCTTTGATTGAGCGTCCTTATTAGGATTCACCACTTGCGAACCATCATTATGTTTTTTAGTCATGATTCGTTAAATTCCTGCCTTCTTAAAAATAAACAATCCATACCATTTTAGCGTGAAACTTGGCGGGGCGCAATTTCTTTTCTCTTTTTTAAATTTTACTTAAGGGCTAGTACTGGTCCAGGTCGACCGTTACCAGCTTGACGGTGCTTTCCGGATGGTCCCGCTTCACTGCCGCTAGATCACTGGCCTGGGGGGCCTTTTCAAAGTGGCCCAGTTTATCATTTATAGTGATTGCCAGGCCCAGTTTGGCGAAGTCCATCGCCTCTTCCATTGTTTTCCCTTGAGTAAAGGCCTCCGGGAGGTCCGGGAAGTCCACCAGGATCTCCCCATCCTTGGCGGTAAAGAGGGCTGGATAAGAAACTAATTCCATTGTTATTCCTTCCTGAAAAAGGGACCGCCTACTCAGCGTCAGGCTGAATACCGGTCCCTTCTTTCGTGTGCTTATTACTTGGCAACGATGTTAACAATCTTGTTTGGTACAACAATAATCTTCTTGATGTCCTTGCCATCAGTGAACTTCTTAACGTGTTCGTTGGCCAGAGCCACCTTTTCTGCCTCTTCCTTTGGGGTGTCCTTAGCCATCTTAACCTTGGCCCGGACCTTCCCGTTGACTTGCAGAATCATTTCGACTTCGTTTTCAACCAATGCTTGCGGGTCATACTTTGGCCATGGCTGGTAAGCAATCGTGTCGCTGATTCCAAACTGACTCCACAGTTCTTCAGCTACGTGCGGAATGATTGGGGAAATCATTTTGACGAAGCCCTGCATGTATTCCGCTGGCAGGTCGTCTGCCTTGTAAGCTTCGTTAACGAAGACCATCAGTTGCGAAATAGCCGTGTTGAAGTGCATCCGCTCATAGTCTTCCGTAACCTTCTTGACAGTTTGGTTATATACCTTGGTCAGCTTGCCATCGTTAAAGTTGGAGACCCGGTCCCGCAGGTGGTTGTTATCATCCATCAACAGGCGCCATACCCGTTGAATCCACTTGTAGGAACCATGGAGCCCCTCTTCATCCCACGGAACGGATTCGGTCAGCGGACCCATGAACATTTCGTACAGGCGGAGGGTGTCCGCACCGTACTTGTCAACGATGTCATCAGGGTTGACAACGTTCCCCTTGGACTTGGACATCTTTTCGTGGTTGGCTCCAAGGATCATCCCCTGGTTAACCAACTTCATGAATGGTTCCTTAGTTGGTACTAAACCGAGGTCGTAAAGAACCTTGTGCCAGAAGCGGGCGTAAAGAAGGTGCAGGACCGCATGCTCAGCCCCACCGACGTAGAGGTCAACTGGTGACCAGTAGTCAAGGGCTTCCTTAGAGGCAAATTCCTTGCTGTTGTGAGGGTCGGTGTAACGGAGCCAGTACCATGATGAACCAGCCCACTGTGGCATGGTGTTGGTTTCCCGCAGGCCGTGACGACCTTGGTCATCGTAAACGTTGACCCAGTCCTTGACGTTGGCCAGTGGGCTCTCACCAGTTCCTGATGGTTCAATGTTATCCGTGTCAGGTAGTTTCAAAGGTAATTCATCCTCTGGTACCAGGGTTGTCCGCCCGTCGTCCCAGTGGATAACCGGGATTGGTTCACCCCAGTAACGTTGCCGACTGAAGATCCAGTCACGCAGGCGGTAGTTGACCTTCTTGTGACCGGCGTCGTGTTCTTCCAGCCAGTCAATCATCTTAGCCTTGGCATTCTTGATGTTCAGACCGTCCAAGAAGCCGGAGTTAATGTGCTTGCCGTCACCATCAAAGGCCCCCTCAGAAAGGTCGGCACCTTCGATAACAGGCTTGATTGGCAGGTCAAACTTCTTGGCAAAGTCGTAGTCCCGTTGGTCGCCGGAAGGAACGGCCATCACTGCCCCGGTACCGTATGATGCCAGGACATAGTCACTGATCCAGATTGGCAGCTTCTCACCATTGACCGGGTTAATGACGTAAGAACCGGTAAATACCCCGGTCTTGTCCTTGTTCAGGTCGGTCCGCTCCAGGTCAGAACGACGGGAGGTTTCTTCCTTGTACTTAGCAACTTCATCCTTGTGTTCCGGCGTCGTCAGCTGGTCAACTAGCTTCTTTTCTGGGGCCAAAACAACGTAGGAGGCACCAAAGAGGGTGTCTGCCCGGGTGGTGAAGACTTCAATCTTCGTGTCTTCGTCACCAGCAACCGGAAAGAAGACGGCGGCCCCTTCAGAACGGCCAATCCAGTTCCGCTGCATTTCCTTAACACTTTCCGGCCAGTCAACCAGGTCGAGGTCATCAATCAGGCGGTCAGCGTAGGCAGTGATCTTCAATACCCACTGCTTCATTGGCTTCCGGTATACTGGGTAGCCACCCCGCTTTGTCTTTCCGTCTTCAACTTCTTCGTTGGCAACCACGGTTCCGCCCATGAAGTCGGGTGCCCAGTTAACCATGATCTCGTTTTCGTATGCCAGGCCCTTTTTGTAGAGCTGTTCGAAGATCCACTGGGTCCACTTGTAGTATTCAGGATCCGTCGTGTTGACTTCCCGGTCCCAGTCGTAAGAGAAGCCCAAAGACTGGATTTGCTTACGGAAGTGGTTAATATTCTGGTTAGTGAAGCCTTTTGGATTGTGACCGGTCTTCAGGGCGTACTGTTCAGCTGGTAGACCAAAGGCGTCCCAGCCCATCGGGTGCAAAACATTGTAACCCTGCATCCGCTTCATCCGGGCCATTACATCGGTTGCCGTGTAACCTTCGGGGTGACCAACGTGGAGCCCTTGACCTGACGGGTATGGGAACATGTCCAGGGCGTAGTACTTCTTCTGGTCCTTATTAATCTCCGCTTTAAACGTCTTGTCCTTTTTCCAAAACTTTTGCCACTTATTTTCAATCGCTGTGTGATCGTAAGCCATAAATTCTGCTCCTTTTCAATTCTGTCCACTACTAAAATGATCGTAATAAAAAAGTCCCGCAGAAGCCCTTGCTTCGACGAGACGAAATCTAATCCGCGGTACCACCCGTTTTCTATGGTCACCCATAGCACTTAAGGCCTTAACGCGGCAGACGTCACTACCTACTCAATTCAGCAGCAATCTTCTAGACGAGTTCATTAACCGTGCCCTCCTACTTTCCACCACCAGCAGGTCTCTAAAAGTCACACTGTTAACTACTACTTCTATCACGATCAAAAATATTAATTGTATTCTAACGTCCTCCCTGC
Source organism: Limosilactobacillus avium (assembly GCF_947381485.1). Classification (NCBI taxonomy): domain Bacteria; kingdom Bacillati; phylum Bacillota; class Bacilli; order Lactobacillales; family Lactobacillaceae; genus Limosilactobacillus; species Limosilactobacillus avium. The sequence goes on from NZ_CANCWN010000009.1 coordinate 42,357, forward strand.
CTTTTTGCAAGGGGGCCACTAGATTAACCTAAAATCTTTTTCAGTTCATCAACCTTGTCCAGGTGTTCCCAAGGCAGGTCAACATCGGTCCGGCCAAAGTGACCGTAAGCCGCCGTTTGTTCGTAAATTGGCCGCTTGAGGTCTAGCATCTTAATGATCCCAGCTGGACGCAGGTCAAATACCTTCCGGACAGCAGCAATCAGTTCCGCTTCGGTCCGGGTACCCGTCCCAAAGGTGTCAATGGAGATGGAAACCGGTTCGGCAACCCCGATGGCATAAGCAACCTGAATTTCCAGCTTCTTGGCATAGCCAGCAGCAACCAGGTTCTTAGCAATGTAACGGGCGGCGTAACTAGCCGACCGGTCAACCTTGGTGGCATCCTTACCGGAGAAGGCCCCACCACCGTGGTGAGCAGCACCACCGTAAGTATCAACGATGATCTTCCGACCCGTCAAACCGGCATCCCCTTGGGGACCACCGATGACAAAGCGGCCGGTTGGGTTGATGAAGTACTTGGTCTTGTCGTCAAGCAGGTCAGCCGGGATGACGGCCTTGATGACTTGTTCCTTCACGTCCTTACGAATCTGGTCCAGGGTAACGTCGGGGTCGTGTTGGGTACTTAAGACCACCGTGTCCACCCGCAGGGGCTTGTCGTTATCGTCGTATTCAACCGTTACTTCGGCCTTGGCATCCGGACGTAAGTAGGAAATTGTCCCTTCCTTGCGGAGCTTGGCAATCCGTTGCATCAGCTTGTGGCTGAGCATCAGCGTCAGTGGCATGTATTCAGGCGTCTCGTCGGTTGCGTAACCAAACATCAGTCCCTGGTCACCGGCCCCAATCTTGTCGAGCGGGTCAGCATCCCCTTCACGGGTTTCCAGTGAATCGTCAACCCCTTGGGCAATGTCGGGTGACTGTTCGTCCAGCGAGGTGATTACGGCACAGTTATCGGCGTCAAAGCCGTACTTGCCATCGGTGTAACCAATCTTGCGGATTGTATTACGAACCACCTTTTGGATGTTAACGTAAGCCTTGGTGGAAACTTCACCGAAGACCAGGACTAACCCAGTCGTTACTGAAGTTTCAACGGCCGCCCGTGCATCTGGATCCTTTTCCAGCAGGGCGTCAAGAATGGCATCACTGATTTGATCGGCAATCTTATCTGGGTGCCCTTCGGAAACTGATTCGGATGTAAATAGGTGTTTTTCTGTCATTTTTATTAATTCCCCCATGTTCTAGTCGAAACTTAACATTAGTTTTGTAGTTGCGGTTACAAGGCATCTTCACAAGGGGTCCTTGTGAATCCTATCGGGAATTTGCTTCATAACAAGGACAATACTATCACAAAGCAACATTAATAATCAATTAAAATATTATTAAAGGCGCGCGTTGACAAGACCGACCGCCGTCATAAACGAGCACACAATTGTCGGGCCCATAAACTTAAAGCCGTCCTTCTTCATCTGGGTTGCCATCTTCTTAGATGCCGCGGTCCAAGGGGCCAGGGGCTCACCTGGCTTAAGAATCAGGCGCTGGGGTTGGTAGTCAACAGAGGACCAGATATAGTCATCAAAGTCTTGCCCTGCCTGCTGCATTTTATAGATAACCTGGGCATTATTAATGGTGGCCGTGATCTTGCGGCGGTTACGGATGATCCCCTTGTCGGCAAGCAGGCGGTCAACGTCATCCGATGAGAAGGCCGCCACCCTTTCAACTACAAAGTCACTGAATGCTTCCTCAAAGGCTGGCCGCCGCTTCCAAATCGTTGACCAGGTTAGGCCAGCCTGAAAAAGCTCTAGGCTCAGCATTTCAAACAAGAAACGCTCGTCATGGACCGGTAACCCCCAGTAGTGGTCGTAATAGTCCTGCATTGCGGGACTGGTATTTGCCCACGTTGGCCGTTTGATTTCCATTATCATTACCCCCTAATACGGTTTTCGGTTGTTAGAAAAATGCGCCCCTAATGGCTAGTATAATTCTCATTATATTAGCCATCCGGAGCGCTCTAATATTTTTTCTCCTATTATTTAAATACGGCATAGGCCATTAATCTGCAACAGCTTTCTTCGTATTCTTCAGCATTAATGCCAGGATTAGACCAATGATCTCAATCACAACCATCATGATAAATACCAGGTGATAACCGTGAAGGGATGCTGCCAATGGTCGACTGCCGGCGCTTAATGCGTGGCTGCTAGCAACCGTCAAAACAATCGTGGCAACCGCAACCCCGGCAGATCCCAGGACCTGACGAACGGTGGTGATTACCGCCGTGCCGTGGGGAACCAGCTCGTTTGGTAAGGCGTTGGCCCCTAAAGTAACCGCCGGCATCATGACAAAGGCGTTTCCACCTTCAATGACCATTGCACAGAGGATCATTGCTAGCAGGCTCAGGCGGTTTAGCATCAACAGACCAACGACCCAGCCACAGATAATCATTACCATCCCCACGAGCATTGTGGGTTTAAAACCAATCTTATCGGCAAGCTTCCCCGTCAACGGGTTAAGAATACTCAAGAACACCGCCCCGGGAACCAGTGACATCCCGGAAACGAAGGGACTGACCTTGAGAACCCCCTGGTAGTAAAGGGGAAAAATAATGGTAGTGACAATTAAGGCAATGTAGGAAATCGACGTTAAAAGAACCGCTAAGTCATAGTTAAAGGTCTTCAAGACCCGCAACTCCAGTAATGGTTCATCCAGGTGTAATTGCCGGTAGCAGAACCAGGCCAAGGCGAGGATACTGATGACCAGGATGGCCCCGTTAAGCCCCCAGTTGACGTTGTGCTTGGCGGCAAGGTTAACAACGTACATTACACCGATCAGGCCAATTGAAAGAAACACCGACAGCCAGTCGAGGCTGGTTTCGTGTCGCGGCATAACATCCCGGATCAGCCCCGTTCCAGCGAGGACAATGATCAGGGTGATAACAATCATAAAGAGGCCGAAGAGACTCTTCCAGTCAAAGAATTTCAAAACGATTCCGGAAACGATCGGGCCACATGCCAACGCAGATCCCATGACCAATCCGGCAATCCCCATGGTTGTCCCCCGGTTAGCCTTCGGGGTGATTTCCAACAGGACCGACTGGTAGGACGGAAAAAGGACACCAACAGCAAAGGCCTCCATTGCCCGGCCAACCATCATAAACAAGAAACCACTGGTCCCCCAGCTTGCGGGCGTGAGGACAATCATCAATGATCCGATATCAAATAGTGCCAGGGCACCGATGAACATCGTCTTGAAGTTCAGGTTGTTTAGCATCCAGGGACTGATCGGCATGCTGACACACATTACCAGCATAAAGCCGGTTGTTAGCCACTGAACAGTATCAGCAGAGATTCCAAAGGCATTCATTAATGTCGGGTAGGCCGTCGAAAGCGATGATTGACTAATCGACATCGTGAATGTTCCTACCAATAAAGTAAAAATAAACCAAAAACGACTATAAGCGCGGCCATTTTGGTCAACATTTCTTTCCATTTTTCTTCCCCTCTTTTAGAACTATTATTATTTTACAAATACTCATTATATATTTTGAATCTAAGCTTGTAAATGATATAATACTGTTAGATTATAATTATTTTAAATTAAAGAAAGGAGAGTTGTTCATGGCAGAGGCAGAACTTGATCGGGCATTAGACCTATTACGTAGTCACAAGGTGCGGCTAACTCCCCAGCGAAAGACCATCCTGGAATACATGATCACCCACCATACTCACCCGAGTGTCGAAATGATTTATCAAGACCTCAAAGATAGTGTCGATAACATAAGTATGGCCACCGTCTACAATACGCTTAAGCTGTTCGTCGATTATAACTTGGTAATCGAGTTAAAGAACGGTGACGGTAGTACCCACTACGACTACTTTGGTCATCCCCACTACCATGTTGTCTGCGACAATTGTGGTAAGATCACTGATGTCTTTGATGAACATTTTTCTGAAATTACCCGGGAAATGGCTGACATGACCCGGCGCAAGACCCACTACCTGGTAACGGGTAACAACATTGAGGTCCACGGTCTGTGCCCCGAGTGCCAACGAAAGTTACATTTAAACCGCTAAAACAATAAAACGTGGCTAGCAAGAAAAACTAATTTTCTCGCTAGCCACGTTTTTTCTCAGTTATGTAACTTATTAAGGCCGTCTGTTATTTTACTCGTTCTTCTGGGTCAAAGAAGCGATAAACAGAACCGCAAACCAAATCAGGGTAAAGATAAGGGCAGTCAGGGTCTGCTTATCCATGCACAGGACAACGAGGACAAAGACCAGGAAGGCCAGGACCAGGTAATCCGTGAACGGCGCGCCGGGCAACTTAAACGGGCGCTCAATTGAACGGTTCTTAATGAAGCGCAGGTGGGCACCAATAATGGCAGCCCAGATGAAAAGAAAACTCGTCGTGGCAATGCTTGAGATCAGGGTGAACACCTCGCCTGGCATCAAGAAGTTCAGTAACGCTGCTACTCCAATCACCGCCGAGGAAATAACGACTGCCCGGGCCGGAACCTGGTGCTTAGAAAGGCGGCTGATTGCCTGGACATGGGGATGGCGAGACTTGGCAGTCAGCTCGGCCAGCATCCGCCCCGTCGTGTAGATTGAACTGTTACATGCCGAAGCTGCCGCGGTGATAACAATGAAGTTAACCACGCTCGCGGCCCCGCGCAGGCCGGCATCCTGGAAGACCAGGACAAAGGGACTGTTTGAAGGCGAAAGCTGGTTCCACGGGTAAATGCACATGATGGCCGCCAGCGCTCCGAGGTAAAAGATCAGCACCCGGATAGAAATGCCGTTGATTGCCTCCGGAATTACCTTACGGGGGTTCTCCGCTTCCGCTGCGGTGACCCCAACCATTTCAATGCCAACAAAGGCAAAGACAACCATTTGAAATGACATCACAAAGCCCTTGGCCCCCGTCGCAAAGAAGCCATTGTAAGCCACCAGATTCTTGGGGGACGCCACGTACCCACCGGCCGACTTGAACTGGATCAAGACCATGAAGATACCGACCGCAATCAAGACAATGATTGCCACAATCTTAATCATTGCAAACCAGAATTCGATTTCGCCGAAAACGTTGACCGTAATCAGGTTCAGGCACAAGAAGATTAGAAGGGTAATCACCCCTGGGATCCACTGGGGTACGTGGGGGAGCCATATCTGAATATAGAGCCCGATTGCCGTGATCTCCGCCATCGCCAGCGCTAACCAGCAGGCCCAGTAAGCCCAGCCAGCAATAAAACTGACCCGCTTACCTAGGTAGTCGCGGATGGCCTCCATAAATGACCGGTAGTGCAAATTCGATAATAGGAGCTCTCCCAAAGCCCGCATGATTGCGAAGCAGACAATCCCCGTAATTAAGTAAGCAAGTAAGATTGCTGGTCCCGCGGCCCGAATCGCCTTTCCTGAGCCCAGGAAAAGGCCCGTGCCAATCGTTCCCCCGAGGGCCATTAGCTGGATGTGGCGGCTCTTCAGGCTCCGCTTCATCTGCGTCTGTTTATCGTCCATTTTTTCAATTCTCCTTAAACTTCCATTGTCAACCCTTCCCCTAGCAGTTAAGCTAGTAGTGGCGGCTGACAATTAGTCTCGAGCCTTTATTGTATACCTATTTTGGCAAATTGAACCCGCAAGGAGAAAATTAATATTCAATACCTCGCTTTTCTAACCTACTTTTTAATATGTTGCGTCATCATTAAGCACTTTTGGCCTCGCTTCCCGGAATGGGGGCAGCGGATTACCCTACTGAGCCTCTTGGTTTACGTCACGGCGGTCATGGCCCTGTGTCTGACCCCTTCGATTCTTAGCGTTGCCTCTGCACATAAGCGGCTTTTTTACCTCTGGGGAGTTCCCTATAACGCCATCCCCCTCCAAGGACTCAGCCATGAGTTTTTCCTCAACGTTATCATGACGATTCCCTGGGGCGTCTACCTTTTCCTTATTAACCACCGACTGAGGTTAGCACGGGCTACCCTGTTTTGCCTGCTGTTTAGCCTTTTCATCGAGTTGAACCAGTTCATCCTCGACCTGGTAGTCAACCTGGGTCGACTAGCGGATGTCGATGACTTGATTACCAACACAGCTGGGGGTCTAATCGGTTTTCTGGTCATGGTCCTCCTGTCTCGGACCCGGGCCCGCCGCTTGATCCAATATTTCAGTCTCAGTAAGGACAAAGTTTGGTAAACTATTACTGTGAGGTGACATTAATGATTTCAAACGAACAACGTGCACACGATATTGCAATTGCCCTAATGCAAGCCAACAGCAAGGACGTTGAACCAATCGAGGCCTACCACCGCTATGTCAACTACTTACTGCCGATTCTACGGGAAATTGACAAGGACTTTCCCCATGGTATCCGCGAACACCTTAATTAAAATACACCAAATACGCCATGACCCGGTTAATCCCGCATCGTGGCGTATTTTAGTCTATTGCTAAATTAATAAAAAAGAACTATGATGGTCTCGTTACTAAATTAGAAAGGAGAAAATGGTTTATGTTTAATGAACATCAAAAGCGGTTCGACTGGTTCAGTCTGGTCCTAGGAATCCTGTTTGTGATTGCCGGCTTTGCATCCTTCATGCACCCTGACAAGACCCTTCACTTCCTGTCCATTCTGGTCGGGATCGCCTTTATTTTTCGGGGAATCTACGAACTGTGGTTCCGCAAGTTTATCAATGCCACTCTGAACGAACGCTCCGGTTGGATTGTTTTTGCAGCTATTTTAGATATTATTCTGGGGGTTATCGTCCTCGTCTATCCTAACTGGGGAATTCTCTACCTGGCAATCCTGTTTGCCATCTGGTTCATCATCGATGCCATCATGCAAATCAAGGCTGCCGGCTTCTTCAAGACTTTCCATCGCGGGTACGCCACCCTGCTGGTTATCCTAGGGGGCGTCAGCGTTGTCCTGGGGGTAATTCTCCTATTTAGTCCAATTCTTTCTGCACTGACGATTGTTTGGCTGGTTTCAACTTTATTGTTAGTCTTCGGCATCATGCAGATTATTCAGGCATTCTAATGTCGTTTATGCAAATAGCACCACGTACCAATTCGGCGCGTGGTGCTATTTGTTTTTTAAAGGTGATTTTTATTAGTCAATGTCAATCCGGGTATCATTCTCGTCACTGGCTTGCAGCTTTGGCAGGTTCAAGGTCAAAACTCCATTCGTGTATTGGGCCTTGACTGCGTCCCGGTCAACGTCCGGCAAACGGTATTGCCGACTCATTTGACCATACCGCCGTTCGGTGTGGAGAACATTACCATCCTTGTCGCTATCATCAGCAAAGGTGTCCCGGTGACCAGTTACGGACAAAATGTTGTTAGCGTAGTTGATATGAATGTCCTTCTTATCAAAGCCCGGCATATCAATCTTAACCGTGTAACCCTTGTCGTTCTCGGCAACATCGGTCTTCATGTGATCAGCTACTGGTGTTAAGTCTGAGAAGAAGTCATCATTCATCCAGTCACGCATATTCATCAGATTATCAAATAAGTTGTTACGACGTTGAATTTCGTTAGCCATATATCGAATCATCCTTTCTCATACCTTGTTTACATTTTCTATATTAATCATTGGTCAACAATAGTCAAGAAAAAATTAGCACTTAATCGTTTCGAGTGCTATTTTTTCTTGACCAATCTTAACCAAACTGCTGAAGCTTACGCGCTCAATGGATTAGGGCCCTCAATCATTGGATGCTTTAACGGCAAAAAGTTTTCCACTATCCCTAAACATATGAACATTTAATCATGCATTATTGTGCTAAAATGTAGCTATTAATTATTGAAGAAGGCATCACACAATGAATTTAATGAAGAAAATCTTTTTAGTCACCCTCGTCGGTGTATTTGCATTGATCACCGGGAGCGTCACTGCCAGCGCCCACTCCAACATGCGGACACCCATCGACTACCGGAAGTCATCGGAGACAATTCCTTACCCGGACATCAACAAGCTCAAGGACCCTTGGATCAAGGTCAGCATCAACAAGAACCGGGTTTACATCATGTCCGGCAATAAGGCGGTGTACACAATGTACTGCAGTGCCGGAAAGTACGAAAACAAGGACGGTAAACGGGTAAGTACAACGCCAACCGGAACCTTCGCAATCCAGTCCGAACGGGGTAATGGCTTCTACAACCCATCGGTTAAGTGCGGGGCAAATAACTACGTTTCCTGGCATGATAACGGCTCCTACCTCTTCCACAGTGTCCCAACGGATAAGGACGGCCACTACATCAAGTCTGAAGCAGCCAAACTGGGTAAAACGACCGCCTCTCACGGCTGTGTCCGCCTGTCTATCCCAGACTCCAAGTGGATGATGAACATGCCAGAAGGAACCAAGGTTGTTGTCCAGGATAACTAAGAGGAGGCTTCCGAATGAAAAAGGTAACAATTAACGGGGTCCCCCTCCCCGCCGTGGGAATCGGAACCTGGAACATCGGTGACCATCCCGCACAACGACAGAACGAAATTGCCGCCATTCAAGCTGGCATCAATGCCGGAGCCCGGGTGGTGGATACCGCTGAAATGTATGGCAATGGCCGTTCGGAGCGGCTCATCAAGGAGGCCATCGCCCCCTTTGCCCGGGAAAAACTTTTCCTGATCGATAAGGTCCTGCCCCAAAACGCCAGTGCCCGCCTCTTAGAGCGGAGTCTCGACCGGAGCCTGCAAAACGTGGGAACTGATTACTTTGACCTCTACCTCCTCCACTGGCGGGGAACGGTGCCCTTATCAGAAACGGTCACCACGATGGAAGAAATGGTTAAGAAGGGTAAAATCAGGTCCTGGGGGGTCTCCAACTTTGATGTTAGTGACCTCCAGGAGCTGTGGGCCCTCCCAAAAGGTGACCACTGCGTTGCTAACCAAGACCTGTATAACCTTGATGAACGGGGAATTGAATTTGACCTCCTCCCCCTGATGCGGGCCCACCGCCTTCCCCTAATTGCTTACTCGCCCCTTGCCCAGGGTGACTCCCTTTCCGGCAAACTGGCAGACAATAAGGTCCTGCAAGAGATTGCCGCTAACCACCAGGCAACGATTTACCAGGTAATGCTGGCGTGGACGCTTCGGGAACCGGACGTCCTAGCAATTCCCAAGAGCAGTTCGGTGCAACATGCCCAGGCAAATGTCCAGGCCGGTTCACTTGAATTTAGTAGTGACGAACTGAAGCAGTTAGCCGCCACCTTTCCCAAGCCAACCAGTAAGCAGCCACTCGCTGTTCTCTAATAAAAAAAGATCGACACTAGCGTTTGAATTCAAACGTAGTGTCGATCTTTTTATCTTCGCCAGGGAAAGTCAAGCGAGACAGCGTCGGTAATTTGTTGCTCAGCCTGCCGACTGACGCGTCTTTCCTGACGGCGCCCCTCGTAGCCGGCTAATAGTGTCCGTTGTTCATCGCTTTCCGGAACCATCCCTGTCACCGGAACCGCCTTTTTAGGGTCCGCAATGACGTAGGTAATGAAGCAGGTAAAGCCCAAGAAGCGTGCACCAGTCATCAGGTGTTCACCAATGACCTTAACAAAAACCTCGATGGAGCGGTGACCAACCCCGGTGACGTAGGCCTCCATACACATTGAATCCTGGAGCTTGAAGGGCTGGAGGAATTGCACGTGGTCCATACTTGCGGTAACGACAACCGTCCGGGCGACCCGCATTGCGGCAATCGAGGCTTCACCGTCAATTAATTCCAGAATCCGGCCCCCATAAACGGTGCCGTGTTCGTTAAGGTCATCATTGAGGACCCGGTGAACAGAAATAGAGAGTGTGTCATTACATTTTGCTTGCATAATAAATGGAACCCCTTACACTTTTTTATTATTCTAACATAATTAGGTCGAAATTAAATTTTACTCACCGTTTGCTCAAAGATACACTATAATAGTAGCAAGGCTATAGGAAAGGATTGAGATTAATGCCTAAGCAAGAAAAAATTAAGACGCCTTCACTCTATGTCAACACGGAGCGCGGGGTTGCTTTGCTGAACCTGAGTCATGCGTACTATAAGGACACTTACTCACTTGTTAATAGTGATGAATTATTGGAAGTTGTTAAGTTGTACCTTGATTCCAAGAATCCGGAATATGACGATGACGCATTTGATAATGCTACGCCTGAACAATACGTTCAAACGTTAAAGAAGATCCTGATTGACGATGACAGTGCCTTTGACAAGTATGATCCAAAGGATATCCTGGCCAGCGTTGAAGAGTTATACTCCTTCTACCGTTCACTGCTCCGGGTTACGGTGATCAACTATAACAACAGTAAAATTGCCGGCAATGAATTTAAGATGATTGACGGGCATTTCAACGACCTGGTTCGTGAATCCTACCGGGTGGTTGAAGAAAAGCTCCAGGGCTTTGCTAACCAAACCTACCGGCAAGTTAACGCCGCTTCAAACGCGTCCATTCTTGTTCAGACACATGATTGGCCAATCCCAGAAGGTTACGACCAGCTGCGCGACATCGACTTTATCGATACTGTGATGCTCCGGCCACCAATGATGATGCACACCAAGAGTAACAAGCGTGAAGGGGTCTTCTCAGCTGTTGAAGAGAACCCTATCAAGCGGTTCCACGGTCAAAAGGGTCAATGGTACTGTTACCCAGCTAAGATTGGGGAAAGCCTGGCCTACATCTACTTCAACGTTGACTACCTGGTCAACGGGATTGCCCTCTCTAACCTCTTCCAGTTGGCCCGGCCAGATGAGGTCCGGGGGCAAAAGCCAGACCTGATCCTACTCTTCGGCTTGAAGGAAACCGAGGGAATGGTTTCGCATTACTACCACGATACCAAGAACCACATCTGGGTTGGGGAAGTGCCATACACTGACAAGACCACCTACTTCGGTTACATGAAGAAGATGTGCCTGACATTGCACAACCTTCACCAGATTTACAACGGCCGCCTGCCAATTCACGGCTCGATGCTGCGGGTACGGTTCACCAACGGTAAGGAAAAGAACGTTGTCTTCTTTGGTGACTCCGGTGCCGGGAAGTCTGAATCAATCGAAGCAATGCAAGAAATTGCCGATGACAAGATTGTCGACATGGAAACAATCTTCGATGACATGGGCAGTTTCACTATCGGTGATGACGGGAAGATTTACGCCCAGGGGACCGAAACCGGGGCCTTTGTCCGCCTCGATGACCTTTCCAGCGCAGTTGCCTTCAACAACATGGACCGGGGTGTCTACCTCAATCCTGAACTGTCCAACGCCCGGGTCATCATCCCCGCGGACACTTACGAAAACGTCATTAAGCACCACCCAATTGATATGTGGGTTTACGCTAACAACTATGACGACAAGGTTGGCATCCACCGCTTTGAAAACGAGGAGGAAGCCAAGAAGGTCTTCGTTGCTGGTAAGCGGAAAGCCCTCGGAACGACTGATGAAGTCGGCATGAGCACGACCTTCTTTGCCAACCCATTTGGCCCCGTTCAAGAAGAAGAACGGACCAAGCCAATTATTGACAAGGTCTTTAACAAGCTCTTTGCTAACAACGTTTATGTCGGTGAAGTCTACACCCACCTTGGTAACGACAAGTCCAAGGAAGCGCTGCACGAGTCTGCACGGGAATTACTAGACGTTTTGATGAATAACTAACAGATAATTAATTAACTATAAAATAAGGGAACTAGTACACTTTGTACCGGTTCCCTTTTTTAATTCGTTCATAAAAAAAGCCGGAGAAAACATCTCCAGCTTCTTAGCAAATATGATTAAATTTTAGTACCAACCGTGTGATTGCCAGAATGCTTGGGCAGCGGTCCAGGAACCGTAACGGCTAGCAACGTATTGGTCAGCAACCCGTTCTTGGTTAGCGGCAGAGTAGTCACCGTTCAAGTATGAAGCGGATAACTGGTACTTACCAATGTATTGACCGTTCGTAGCGGTGTATGAACCACCAGATTCACGAGCAGCAATCCAGGCCTTCGCACTGGCTTCGTCACCAGTTACGCCTGAAGTGTAGCTAGTGTTGGTCGTTGCTGCACCAGTGTAGGCAGCAGTTGCGGCCGCGTTAGCAGCTTGGGTGTAACCACTAGCTTGTTGTTGGCTAGCAGCGGCTGGTTGGCTAGTCGTGGTCGTTGCTTGTGCTTGATTGGTAGCAGTCGACTGTTGGGCTTGGCTAGCAGCAGCTGATTGTTGAGCCTGACTAGTTGCCGCTTGGCTTTGGTTTTCCGGAGTAGCACTTGGCAGCGTAGCAATTTCTTGTTGCGTTGCTGGTGCGACTTCACCGTTATCCTTAATAACTAATTTTTGGCCAACGTAGATTAAGTTCTTGTTGGCAATGTGGTTGGTTGAAGCTAAGGTATCAACAAAGCTTAAATCATGACCAAACTTGTAGGAAATTCCTGATAAAGTATCACCACTTTGCACCGTGTAAATTGAATCAGCGTTTGCGGTCGTAGCAGTAGCAATGGTACCCAATGCAACGGCTCCAGCAACAGCAGCAGTAATTTTAGCGATGTTCTTAGATAACTTCATAGAGATTAAATCCCATCCTTTACATAATTCTGTTATTTACTTATTAACTCATCACTTGGATTGATTCATATCAATCAACACCTAATACTATACATGCCCAAAGTTACACGGGAATTACTGGCGAATATCAATTTCGCCCGTCAGCGTAATAATTCGTAACAATCACAATAAATTTATTTATCATTATCCGCGAAAAGCCCACCAGGTCAGGACCTAATTTTTCCTGCCGTCCCGGGGGCGAAATGTAACAAAGCAGACAAAAAAGCGGTGATTTACCGGGAAAAGACTCGGTAAATCACCGCTTTTACTACTTTTTGGGCCCTAATGTAACACTGTTGTAATCACTTTAGGAGGGCCTAATTCTTTAGTTCTTGTTGAACGTAATAATCAATTGAGCCCATCTGTTCCGGCAAAGTCGTCGCAAACTTATTGTTATTACCACCATTCAGGTAAGCATAATCACCGTTTGGCAGCTTAACGGCGAGGCCAACTCCGATGTTTTGCAGGGACGTTCCGTTCTCATACTTTGCGGACCATTGGGTAATCCGGGTCGTTGGGTCTGGTGCCACACCGGTCGAGATGGCCTTAGTCGTGAAGAGGTCGGGGTACTTTGCCTGCAGTTCAGCAAGGTACTTACCACCATAGTTCTTTTGACCATCGCCACCACCAACTGTGTAGGCAAAGTAGATCTTGTTAGCAAAGGTCTTGCCATCAACACTCAGCGGTACCCCGTACTGGTTAGCCCGGGTGACCGTTACGGCTTCCTGACCGCTAAAGCCAATCATCTGGTTCAATACCAGGTCCTCTTGAACCTTCAAGCCAGCCTTGTGAAGGGCAGCAATCGCGTTGGCCAGTTCTTCACCGCTACCATACTTGGTTGGGTTCTTGGTCGTCCCCAGGGTGTAACGGTCGTTCGTGGCGTACCCTTCGCCATACCGGCTCATCGAGAATGGCGTGTAAGCTGGGGCCATCCAGAAGTCGGTGATCCCGAGGTTGCTAAATGTTTGGGCATTATTAGCAATAACGTTGTAGGCGTGCTCACTGACACTGGTTGGTTCTGGCTGGTAAAGACTAAAGTCCTCGTAAATCACGTGCGAATCTAAGGCCACGTTGGACTCAAAGGTCTTCCCTGGCTGTGACGTAACGTCGGCCGAACTGGTCGTGGCATCCTGCTGTTCTGATACGACTGGAACCCAGACACTCAGGTAACCACTGACGTATGGGTTAGCAAAGCCCTTAACCTTGACGTACAGGTCACCATTAGCATCGGTCGTCAGGGTTGTTGGGTTGAGGCTGCCAGTACCGTCATAGGTCAGACCCGCATCGGTGGTATCAATCAGGTTCCGGTATTGCTGGTTAGCGTGTTCCTTCCCCATGTTGATGATGAAGGTATCGCTAGTCATATCAGGGTCGTTACCAACAATCACGGCCATCCCCGTCGTCCGGCTCAGTGGGTCGGTCCCAACGCTATTGGCATCGGCGATCCCTTTACCGAAGCGGACGCTGGCCACGGCATGGTTACCGTATCTTTCCATTGACTGACCACCACTGACAAACTCCTTCCGGGCCTTCAGCAGGGTTGTGATGGCATCGTAGTAAATCGACTTTTCTGCCATGTACGGCTTGGTCTCGTTATAAAGGTCACCATAGTAAACCTGCGGCACGGTATCCTTGTTACTCAGCAGGATTGCGTACTGGGCCGGAACGTTATATTCAGCGTACTGCTTGTAAGTACTTGCCTGGTCCGCATAGAATTCTTGCCAAGCTTGGTTAGCGTACTCGGCCTTGTAACCATTCCCCATAATGTCCTTTACACCAGGGTGTTCATTGATAATCATCTGGTTGATGAGGTTCTTCCGCTGGTCATGGTTAGTGACGAACGACCAGTTTGGTGTCTGGGTCTTACTACCATCATCGTTTGCCCGGTTGACAACTGAGTTGGTAGCCAGGTGGGTAATATCGTCACGGTCCCTCATGCGGCCAAGGACATTTTGCAGGGTGTAGAACATGGATGAGTCCATGTACAATTCTGGGTTACCCTTACCATCCATCAGGGACTGGCCCTCACTGTGGTAGCCTTCGTTGTAAACGAGGTGGTTGTTTGCGTTAGTCTGGTTACCCTTGGTGTTGTAAAGGTCATTCATCAACTGGCCTAACTGATCAAGGACATCCCCGTCCACGTTGTCGGCAGCGTCGACCCGGAAACCATCAAAGTTACCATCGGCGTTGTAACCCATCAGCTTCCCGTAGTTGAGCAGGAAGTATTCCCAGTTCAGGTTTTCCGCCTGAACAACGGGGGTAGAGTTATCAATGTCGTTGCCAACCAGCAGCTCTGGACTGAAGCGGGTGTTCCCCCGTTGATTGTTCAGGGTCCGGTTCATCAGCCGGTAGTTACTATCGGCGTTGCTCGTGTTCCCCTTAGTTTGGTCGCTGGAGTTATTGTTGACAAAAATCAGCTGGTCATCACTGGTCGTCCCACTGATGTCCGGAACGAAGGAAGAACTGTTGGCCAATGGCAGCTCAGAAGCGGCCGAAAGTGAAGGCACCGTCTGCATAAAGGCGTTCACATCATTGGCAAGTTTGCTGGTACTCTTATTCGCTGCAATGCTCTGTTCAATTACGTAACGCAGGTTTTGCGAGTAGTCGTTCAGCGTCTTCGTGTCGGTGTTGGCTGATAGGTTCGCAACTCCGGCATTAGTCAGTCCATAGCCTTCGTTAGTGTAGCCGTGAGCAACGAAGTACTTGATGAACTGGGCCTGAACATCCTTACTTGGCCATGCGTACATCAGGATTGGCCGCCAGTCACCTGCCCCGGTCTTGTACCATGTCTTGCCGTCTTGACTGGTCCCAATTGGCCGGTACCAGCCGGTGTAGCTCAAGTAACCATCGACATTGTTGATGGAGTTTGTATCCAGTGAGTAGGCGAGGTTCTCCCAGGTACCAGCATCAAGACTCTTGATGAGCTTGTTCGTCCGCATGTCGTAAATATTGAACTTCCCGTTCTCAATTGCACCACGGATAGTAACCATCGCCCCATCGTTATCTTTTTGGTAGTTGGCCGTAACAGGGAGCGTCTCTGACCAGTAGTCAATATTATTGCCGCTTTCACCGTGGGTCCCATCAGTGGAGAAGCGGTGAACCAGTTGAACTTTGGCGTTCGTGATACTGTTATTCAGCGTCAGGCGACCTTGGAACCCGGCCTTGTCACTATTATTAATTGCTGGATAGACCTTGGCAACGTCGGTCCGTGCTTGGTCAATGATCCCGTGCTGGTCAATCCGGGCCCGGTAAACTTCCTTACCGTTTGCCAAGACAATGATCCATTGGTAAGGGTGGGTACTGCTTTGGTCAGCAGCGTGCCAACCACTGAATTCAAGTTGGTTGCCATTAACCTTTACATAGTCAAAGTTTCCGGCGTTGGTTGCGTAGTTACCACTGTACTGGTCGGTAACCCCATTGTTACCGGGGTTACCATCGTTGCTGTTGACAAACCGCAATATTACCTGCATTTGGCCGTTCAGCTGGTTGAGTTGGTCGGCACTCAGTTTGATGGTGGTGTCAAAGCCGCTCTTTCCACTGTTGTAAATGGTTGGGTAAACCTTGGCGACGTCTGGACGCCCTGTCAAGGTAAGCTTCTGCCGAGCAACTTCCTTGCCATTGTTCATAACGAAGAGGTAAGCATTAGGCTGCTGGAGCTGGTTATCACTAGCCATCCAACCAGTAACGTGGAGACCATCGTTGGTCATCGCAACATTGTCAACACTAAAGGCCGTCTGGTTCAGGGTAAATGGTGCGGACCAGAAGTCAGTGTGGAAGCCATCGTTACCATTACCATTGGCGTCGGTTGAGTAGCGACTGACCACTGCATAGGTGTGCCCACTCTGCAGGCCATTAGCAGCAAAGGCCCCTGTAAAGCCGGCATTCAGCGCTGACTTGACGGTTGGGTAGGCCTTGGCAACGTCCGTCCGAGTGACGCTGGTGGCCTTAGCAAGGCCAACCTGCTTGTTGGCCGTTTGGTCATACAAGATCAGGAAATGGTTGCCTTCGATGTTAGAAAAGTCGGTGGCGTGCCAGCCGGAAACCGCCAGTGAGCCATTGCTAAAGTTGATTCCGTCCAGGTAACCCTGGTTGCTTTGGTTAACCGGTGCAAACGACTTAGCGGCAAACCACAAGTCAGCATTTTGCCCCTCACCATTGGCACCGGTGCTGTACCGGCTGATGATTTGGTAGCGGTGGTTGATATTTAGGTTGGCCGTTGCAAAGTTGACATCAAAGCCGGACTTATTGGCATTGACAATTTCCGGGTGGACCTTGGCCACGTCTGGACGGTCCTGGCCAGTCTTGACTAGCTGGCGGGTAACCTCGCGGCCGGTCGTTTGGTCAAACAGGATGATGTAGTGGTAACCCTTTTGGATTGCCTGGTTTGTGGCGTTCCAGCCGCTGACATGAAGTTGGCCATTGTTAACGGTGAAATCATCCAGGTAACCCTGGTTGCTGTCATTGAAGACAATTGGCTGGGATTCCCAGTCAACGTAGTCGGAATTACCGTCTGGTTGGCCACTGTAGCGGCTAATAATCCGGATGGCATCCCGGTAGCTCTGCATCTTATCATAGTTTACCTTAATCGATGCATTGAAGCCTGATTCGCCGGCGTTGTAGACATTGTGGACGTTCTTAACGTCTGGCCGGGCAACACTGTTAACCTGGGTCCGCCCCAGCTCAGTATTAGTGGTGGCATCGAAGGCGATTACGTACCGGTAGTTCTTATTGGCGGCTTGGTTAGTAGCCTGCCAACCGGATACTTGTAGTTCATTATTGTTGAAGTTAGCCGAATCCATGTTCCCATAGGATCCGTTGTCCTGATGATCATAATCCTGGGTTGACGTATTATTAGTAGAGTCATTAGTAAGGGTAACGGTCTTTGACTGTGCCTGGTTGCTAATGGTTGCTAATTGATTAGTCGTACCGGTTTGTGGTTGAGTGTTAGTTGTTTCTTGGTCAGCGTGGACAACGCCACCCATTAATAGGGCGGTGGAGGCCGCTACCGTAGCAACGGCGGCCGTGACCCACTGCTTACCATCTTTATACAGTTTGTAGTGTTTTTTGATTTCCATAAAGTACCCTCCCAAAACAATTAGCATTAAGCCACTGTTAATTATACGCCGAAAACGATTACTTGTTTTATTTAAAACAAAAACAGGCTCCATTCGCTGAAGCCTGTTTTAAGTTATTTAGTGTTAATAACCCGTTCACTTGTCTTTAAAGGTTCCCCACTAGTGGGCTTAAACGGCTCCCGGGTGATGCTGCCCCCCTGCCGCTCGTCAAGGTAGGTGGTCAACACCGCCTGGCTATTCTTACCGAAGCCATCAACCTGGGGACTGAAGTGGTACTTACCATAGCGGCGGGGATTAAGCACCGCCGTGGTTGTCCACTGGCTGCCATCCCCATCCAAGAAGTTGCTTAGCCTGATAGTGACGTCGCCCTCGTTTTCCATCGTCAACTTTGTCTTTACCTGCGCACCGCGCGCCTGGTAGAGGCTCAACCCTTGGAAAATTACCGGGGCCCGTAACTGGTTGACTTGCGTGAAACATACCTTTGCGTTGGCCCCGACAAGAATCGCCGTGTCCGCAAACAGTGGTTGGGCACTCTTGACCAT
Organism: Limosilactobacillus avium; assembly: GCF_947381485.1. Taxonomy (NCBI): domain Bacteria; kingdom Bacillati; phylum Bacillota; class Bacilli; order Lactobacillales; family Lactobacillaceae; genus Limosilactobacillus; species Limosilactobacillus avium. The sequence goes on from NZ_CANCWN010000009.1 coordinate 60,503, forward strand.
CATCTTTTCGACCAGGGTAACCTTACTGTTGGCCCCCACAATAATTACGTTTTGCGGGTTGGTCATCATTCCCCGGGGCGCAAAGGTAATGGGCAAGTCAATATCATGGTCACTGGGGACGTAAATAAACTGGCCCCCGTCCAGGTTAGCAAGGTGGGCCGCAAACAACTGGTTATCCTGCCAGCTGATTCCCTTTTCCATTAGGTTTTCCTGAAGAAGGGCTGAGTAGTCACCGACGGCCTGGGCCAGGGGAATAGCCACAAGATCACGTCCCTGGTGTACCAACCAGTTTTCCTGGTAACCACCTGTTTCTGCTTGCCAGGGCAGCCATTGTTCCTGACCCTTAAGCTTTGGCAGGCGGTCCTGCAATACCTGCGCTAGCTGCCTTTTCTTAGTCAACCACGCTGGCTCGCCAGCCCAATTGACAACTGATTTAGTCACGAAAACCAGCCCCCTTAGTGGACAAGCTTGTCCCAGATGACGACATGCCCCGCATCAAGTGACTTGGGAACGTCAATGATCCGCTGGTTAGAACTCCCCCGAAACTGAAGGGTCAGGTCCTTCTTAGCAAGGATGAAGCGGCCGTCAACCAGGATATCAAGGTTGTGGAGGAGCGCCAGCTTATCAGCGGACTCCTTTTGCAACTCTTCCCAGGTGTAGCCAGTCCAGGACCAAATGTCCTTATCATGGCCGAACTCTTTGCGCAGGCGGTGAACCAGCTTCAGGCAGACCTGAGTATTTAAGAAGGGTTCACCACCCAACAGGGTCAGGCCCTGTACATAGTCATGGGAAAGATCTTCCATGATCTGGTCTTCCAGCTCCTGGGTGTAAGGCTGCCCGTAGTGGAAGTTCTGGGCCGCCTTGTTGTAGCAGCCTGGACAGTTAAAGAGGCAGCCGCTGACGTAAATGCTGCACCGTACCCCTTCCCCATCGACGAAGTTAAAGGGCTTGTAGTCCGCCACGTATTGGAGGGAGTGGTCCGCAGCCAGCCACTCCTTGGGCTTAGGATTATTTGGTTGTTGCGTTTGCTTGTTCTCTGCCATTAAGCCTCTTCCTTAGATTTGTTTTCCCTTGATTGATGCGTGCGCCTCACGCCGGTCACCCTGCCGTGAAGTTTCGAACTGGGCGGCAGACTTGATCATGGACGGGCTCATGTGCTTAACCCGGTGAATGATTTCCTCGTGCCGGCCATGAACCATTGGCCGCTGCTGGGGGTTCCCCAGGTAGCCACAGGTCCGCTTGACAACGTCACAAGTTGCCGGGTCGGAGTTACCACATTGTGGGCACTTGAAGCCCCGTTCAGTCGCTTCAAATTCACCCTTGAAACCACACTTGAAGCACTGGTCAATTGAGGTATTAGTTCCCAGGTAGCCGACATGGTCGTAAGCCCAGTCCCAGACCGCTTCTAGGGCCTTAGGATTTTGCCGCAGGCTCGGGTATTCGCAGTAGTGGATGAAGCCCCCCGCTGCTTGGTATGGGAAGTCCTCTTCAAACTCCAGCTTCTCAAACGGGGTTGGGTGCTTGCGGACATCGTAGTGGAAACTGTTGGTGTAGTATTCCTTGTCCGTAACGTCTTCAACCCGGCCAAACTTCTTAATATCATCCTGGCAGAAGGTATCGGTCAAAGATTCCGCAGGCGTTGAGTACAGGCTAAAGTGGTAGCCTTCCTCGTCTTCCCACCTAGCACAAAGGTCGTGCATGGCCTTGGTAATGGAAACGGCGAAGTCATGAGCTTCCTTATTGTGCTCCCAGTTAGGGCCGTAGAAGGTCGTGCAGACTTCGTACAGGCCAATGTAACCCAAAGAAACCGTGGCCCGGCTGTTCTTGAAGACCTCGTCAACACTGTCGGTCCGCTTCAGCCGCTTACCAAAGGCACCGTACATGTAGAGGAGCGGTGCGTTTTCTGGTTTGGCTTCCTTGGTCCGCTTGATCCGGTAATCGAGGGCAATCTTGCAGATGTTCATCTTTTCCTTGAAGATTTCCCAGAAGAGTCGCTTGTCACCATGGGCTTCGAGGGCAATCCGGGGCAGGTTGACGGTTACCACGCCGAGGTTCATCCGTCCGGAGTTAACCTCCTTACCGGTCTTGGGGTCGGTCCACCCTTGCAAAAAGGAACGGCAGCCCATCGGTGTCTTGAAGCTTCCGGTGATTTCCTTAATCTTGTCGTACATCAAGAGGTCGGGGTACATCCGCTTAGTGGAGCACTCGAGGGCCAGTTGCTTAATGTCGTAATTAGGATCACCAGGGTTCAGATTGAGTCCCCGCTTCAGGGTAAAAATCAACTTTGGGAAGATTGCGGTCCGGTGTTCCTTACCAAGGCCCTTAATCCGAATCTTCAGGATGGCCTTTTGAATCTCCCGTGAGATCCAGCTAGTCCCCAGGCCAAAGTTAATGGTCGTAAATGGGGTTTGCCCCTGACTGGAGTACAGGGTGTTGATCTCGTATTCGAGGGCCTGCATGGCGTCATAGATGTCCTTCTTGGTCTTTTCCTTGGCGAAGGCTTCCCGCTTATCCGGAGCAATCCACTTTTCGGCATCCTTCATATGCTTTTCGTAGTTGATCTTAGCGTATGGTTCGAGCAGTTGGTCGACCCGGTTGGCAGAACAGCCACCATATTGTAAGGAGGCAACGTTAGCAATGATTTGGGACATCTGCGCGGTAGCGGTCTGGATGGACCGGGGGGAGGAAACCCAGGCATTCCCAATCTTGAAGCCATTCTTGAACATTTCGTCAAAGTCAATCAGGCAGCAGTTAGTTTCCGGTGTAACTGGGGAGTAGTCAAGGTCGTGCCAGTGAATGTCACCACGGAGGTGGGCCTTGGCAACGATGCCCGGTAGCATCCGCAGTCCGAGGGCCCGGCTAACAACCCCCGCTTCGAGGTCCCGTTGGGTGTTAAAAACCCGGCTATCCTTGTTGGCATTTTCGTGGACAACCTGGTCCTTACGCCCGAAGAGTTGTTCCAGCTTGTGTTGCGGGTTAGTGGCCTCGGCAAAGGCTTCCTCATCCTTTTTCCGGTAGTCAGTAAATTGTTGGGCTAAATCCTCGTGACCGGCCTTTTGCAGCCCTTCAATGAACAGCTTAGCAATGGTCGTGACGGGAACCTCTTCTTCATCGATTAATGCATCAAAAATTGTCATGTAGACAAGGTGCTTAGTCTTGTCGTCGGCTTTAAGTGCATTTAATACTAAATCGATTTTGTATGCATAAAAGGAGGTCTTGGTCCCATCACGTTTAATAACCTTCAGCTTGGCAAGGTTATTTAAATCTTGTTTATCAATAATTTGGACCTTCATTTTATGTTTCCCCTTTCAAATTTAACAGTTTTATATTATCGCAAAATACAACCAGTAGAAAGTGTTGACATCCGACACACTATATGTTGTGGTGAAGTGAAAATTATGGTCAGGATGAAAATAAAACGGTTAATTCCAGAGTGCGATAAAAAAGCAACTCTAGTACTGATGCGGCCAGGACCACTTTTCTGTCTTCAGGAAATGAATTAGGAAGGAGACCACCCTTTATCAAAAGATAGATTTTTATTCTCTAGGTAAGCATGAAAAAGCCATCATATTTCCAAATATTGGTGAAAAAGGGTTCGACAGAGGGCTGAGAATAAGTACAAAATCCGCCCTAAAAGAAAATAATCTAAGTCAGCCAACTTAGATTATTCCTCCTATATTAAATACTGGATTGCATCATTTAGTTTCTAATGATACTGAATTTTCTTCCCTAATTCAATCGTTATTTATTATCTCGGTAAGACTGCTAACAACCAAAGCCACCTGCTTCGGTACTTGATAGCGATTGTTATTTTTTTACAACGTGCTTTCTGTGCCAAGCGGTATCTCATAGAAACTCCCGACGGATTACCGACAGCACACCCACTATTTTTGGTAAGCACACCATAACGACACGTATTGAAAAAGGCGGTCGTGATCCTTAAGCTTGGATCACGATCGCCCTACTTATTGGTGACAATTCTCTTGAATTACTTTTGCCCATGGCAAATAAGCCTCAAGACTTACCGTCTTGCGGTTGGGTAGCTCCTCAAATAAATATTTGAAGTAGCGATAAGGATTTAACTGATTCATTTTAG